>CAXYUI010000178.1:0-4589 GCA_964291975.1 uncultured Formivibrio sp.
CGAGCTGGTGGGCATTGATGCACTCAGTCGCACGCTGTTTGGCAAGGCGGCGCATGGGCTTGGCTGCTCGCTGCTGTAGCGGCTGGCCTTGATCTGCGCGCCTGCCTTGATGCGCCGCTGGAGCTTGCGCCGGGCAGTACGGCGCTGGTGCCGACCGGCATGGCGATCCATATCGCCGACCGGGGTCTGGCCGCCGTGATCCTGCCGCGCTCCGGTTTGGGTCACAAGCACGGCATCGTGCTGGGCAACCTGGTTGGTCTTATCGATTCGGATTATCAGGGCCAGTTGTTCGTATCGGTCTGGAACCGTGGGCATGCCGCGTTCACGATCCAGCCGATGGAGCGCATCGCGCAGCTCGTGATGGTGCCTGTGGTGCAGGTGGCGTTCAATGTGGTCGAGGACTTCGACGAAAGCCATCGCGGCGAGGGCGGTTTCGGCAGCACCGGCAAGCATTGATCCCCGTGGGTCACCGTGTGAGTCAGCTAAGCTGGATCAACTCACCCGGTGACCGATCATGCTGCGCTTTCTGCAATTTCTGCATCAAAAGCGGCGCAAGGCTTTTCGCCGCTATCCCTTTCATGTCCATATCGCAGCGCTTTTTACGCTGCTTACGGTGGCGCTGTGCCTGGCGCTGATCCTCTTTCAAAGCCGGCAGATGTCGCGCATGGCGCTCGCGGCCGCGCGCACGCAGTTTTCCCAGATCAATGATCGGGTCGATGCCGAGCTGACGCGCTCTTTCATGCCGATTCAGGCTGCAATCGACCTGCTCGTTTACAAACAGTCGCTGCATTCGGCCGATCTGCTGGCGCGCAAGGTCGGCAATCTCGCCAATCTGCGCGAGGCGCTTGAGCAAAGCCAATCTGTTTCCGCGCTCTTTGTGGCCTACCACAACGGCGACTTTTTTCAGATCCGGCTCGTCGGCGCGGACGAGAAAAGCCGCTACCGGGCGCAGGCCGCCTTGTTGGTCTCCAGTCTGGAGCGGCATGCCGATGGCCGCGTGGATAAGCGGATTTATCTCTATTCGCGCGATCTCGAATTGCTTGAAGAAAGGAAAAATGCCGATCTGCCAGCGCTCGATGTGCGTGAGCGCGACTGGTTTCGCCAGATCCGCGATGCGGGGCGCGCGCAGGTGGTGACGCCGATGTATGTGTTTGAAAACGGAGAAATCGGCGCGACCTTTGCCCGTCGCGCTGAATCAGGTGAAGCGGTGGTGGGCGCGGACATCACCGTGGAAGAGGTTTCCGGATTTCTGGCGAGCGCGGGTTTGACGCCATCTTCGCATCTTTATCTGCTCGATCCCGACGGTCGCATCCTGCTCGATCGCTATCCGCAAAGCCATGCCGGCAAAGGGCTTGTCAAGCTTGCGGACATGGGTTCGCCCATGCTGGCGGAAGTCGCGGGCCGAGTCGGTCAGCCGCCCAGCGGCCCCGCGATGCTCGAACACGGTGGGCGCAAGTGGCTCATGCAACTCACGAAAGTGCCGGGGCCAGGCAACAGCCAGCTGCATCTTGTGCTGCTCGCGCCCGAAGACGAGCTGCTCGCCGATGTCGGTTCCAATCGTCAACACGCCTTGTTGATCACCTTGCTGACGGTCCTGGTTTCGGTGGCGCTGGTCTGGCGCGTGGCGCGTCGCGCTGCGCAGCCATTGAATGCGCTGACGCGCGAAGCCGATGAAATTCGCACTTTCCGTTTTGCCGAAAGTGAGCGCTTGCGCTCGCATGTGGCTGAAATCGACGACCTGGCCGATTCTATGCATCTGCTCAAGTCGTCCTTGCGCCGCTTTCTGGAAATCGGTTCAGCGCTCGGCGGCGAGCGCCAGTTTGACCGCTTGCTGGCGCGCATCCTCAAGGAGACGGCCGGTGTCGCGCAAGCCGAAGGCGGGATTATTTATCTGGCCAACGGGAGTTGCGCTTTGCGTCCGGTCGCCGCGTTGGGCAAGCAGCATGACGCGCTGGATGTGACGCAGTTGCCCGCGGTGAGCGGTGAGCCCGCGCATCCGGTCGAGCAAGCCTTTGCCG
This sequence comes from uncultured Formivibrio sp., assembly GCA_964291975.1. Classification (GTDB taxonomy): domain Bacteria; phylum Pseudomonadota; class Gammaproteobacteria; order Burkholderiales; family Chitinibacteraceae; genus CAXYUI01. Next base: position 2,019 of record CAXYUI010000178.1, read on the forward strand.
GAAGCACGGTGACGGTCTGCCTCGACCAAGCAGCCTTGCAACATTGGCTTCCGATGTTCGCGAGCCGGGCATTGACCGCTTGCGCGATCCCGCTGGCCAATCGCGACAAAACCGTGATTGGCGTGCTGCTTTTGCTGATCGACGAGGATCATTATCCGCAAGGCGCATTGCCTGAATTGCTGGCGCTGGTCGAAGCGCTTTCGGGCACAGTGACCGCAGCCATCGAAACCCAGCGGCTTTTGGATGAACAGCAGAAATTGCTGGAATCTTTTATTCGCTTGATGGCCGGCGCCATCGACGCCAAAAGCGCTTACACCGGCGGGCATTGCCAGCGCGTGCCGGTAATTGCGCGCCTGCTTGCCGAAGCCGCCTGTGCGGAAAAAGAAGGCGTATTTGCCGGTTTCAATCTTTCGGAAGACCACTGGGAAACGCAGCACATCGCGAGCTGGGTGCACGATTGCGGCTAGGTGACGACGCCCGATTATGTGGTCGACAAGGCCACTCGCCTCGAAACCATCACCGACCGCATCCATGAAATCCGCACGCGCTTTGAAGTCATCAAGCGCGATGCAGAAATCCGCAGCCTCAATGCGATGCTGGCCGGCGGGGACGAGGTCCGCTTGCGTGCGGATCTCGCCGCCGAGCTTGCAGAACTTGATGCCGATTTTGCTTTTGTCGCGGCTTGCAATAGCGGCGAGGAGGTCATGACAGCGCAAAAGATCGAGCGGATCGGGCAGATTGCGGAACGGCGCTGGCAAAGAACGCTGGATGACCGGCTGGGCGTTTCTCCGGCTGAACTTGCGCGCAAAGCGCAGATGCCGGCCGCATCCTTGCCCGTCACGGAGACCTTGCTGGCGGACCGGCCCGACCAGCGCATCGCGCGCGGCCCGCATGATTATCCGCAAGAGGGTTTGGGTTTGCGCCTCGAAGTGCCGCAATGGCTCTATGACCGGGGCGAGATTCACAATCTGACGATCGAACGCGGCACTTTGACCCAGGAAGAGCGCTACAAGATCAACGACCACATCAACCAGACGATCGCAATGCTGGCCAAACTGCCTTTGCCGCACCGGCTCGCGCAAGTGCCCGAGATCGCCGCCGGACACCACGAGCGCGTGGATGGGCGCGGCTATCCCAGGCAGCTGCGTGGCGAAGAAATGAGTCTTCTGGCGCGCATGATGGCGGTCGCCGATGTGTTCGAAGCGCTGACGGCCGCAGATCGCCCCTACAAGCCTGCGAAAAAGCTCAGCGAGGCGCTGGCCATCATGCAGACCATGGCCAACAGCGGTCATCTCGATCCGGAAGTCTTTGCGCTATTCCGACGCGCGGCCGTGTGGCGGCCTTATGCCCTGGATTACATGCCGCCCGCACAGGTGGATTTGGACTGATCTGGCGGGCTTGCTTCAGCATGGCCCTCCGGTCTGGAAAAAATCCCCGTCTGCGCGGCGTCAAAGACCTTGCGCACGGCTGGGTGACGGATGCGCCGCTCGCTGCAGATCAGCCAGAAAGTCTCGCGCAGACTGTGGATGCGGCCGATTTCCTGCAGGCCGTAAACTGCAGCGATTTCCTCAGCGAGCACCACGGGCGCAAAACAATAGGCGCGGCCCTGGCGGGCAAAGGCTTTCATCAGGGCGCTATCGTCAAACTCACCGACGCGCAGCGGCGCGAGCCGGGTTTGCCCTAGCCAGCGATCAATATCTGCGCGAATCGCAGCAGTCTGGCCGGGCAACAACAAGGGCGCGCCGTTCAGACAATCCGGAAATGGCTTTGTTGCCTGCGCCAGCGGCGCAGCGGCAAAGACACCAAGGACACTTTCCCCCAATTTGTGGCTATGCCCGCGCACGCCCAATCCTTCCGGCAAGGGGCGATCGGCCAGCACCATGTCGAGCCGGTTGAGCGCCAGTTCGCCCAAGAGCCAGTCAAAAGCGCCTTCGCGGCAAACCAGACGCTGAGGATGGGGCAGGGTGTCGAGTGGTGTTAACAGGCGTAGAGTCAGCGACTTGGGCATAAGCTGCTGGATGCCAACCCGAAAAGGGGGCAGGGCTGCGGCGTTTTGCGAATGCAAGGCGGCATCCATTTCTTCGCTCAGCGCAAAAATATCATCGGCATAGGAAAGCGCCACGCGGCCAGCTTCGGTGAGCGCCAGCCCGCGACCTGCCGGCGCCAGCAGCGTGGCCCCGCAGGCTTCCTCGAAAAGTCGCAGCTGCACACTCACCGTTTGCGGCGTCAGATGCAACTGTTTGGCCGCAGCGCTGACGCTGCCCGCATGAGCCACTGCCCAGAAGTAGCGCAAATGTTTCAGGTTCATTTTCTTTCGAAAAAAGCGAAATAAAGATCAAGTTTATTCGACTTTTTCTGCGTGATCGCTGTTGGCAAAATCTGGTGCAAATTTGATGGCGCTGGAGTGTCTGTGTGTTTGATCCCGTAATCTTGTTTTTCCTGTTTGGTCTGCTCGCCGGCTTGTCCCGTTCAGAATTGCGCCTACCCGGCGCGGTGTACGAATTGCTCAGCATGGTGTTGCTGATCGCCATCGGCCTTAAGGGTGGCATCGAACTGGCGCGACAATCCTTG
>CAXYUI010000179.1:0-4583 GCA_964291975.1 uncultured Formivibrio sp.
TCAATACATCCGGATTCACCCAACCCAGCGCTTCCACACCCACGTCCACCACCGGCCGCACCGGAGCGCGGCGAGCCAAACGTTGCGACTGCCATTGCCGCCATGCCGCTTCATCTAGCGCCAAAGCCTGTAATCGCCCCAGATTCTGCCGTGCAGCGGCTTCGCCAAGCGCCATCATCGGCACGCCACGATTAAAATCAGCCGAGGAAAAACCGGTTAAATCAGGGGCGATCAGCAGATCTTTATCAGTAAGCGATGCGTGCTGCGGCGCCACGTTTTGCTTCATCATCAAGCGCGTGTACTGCACAGCGATATCAAGCGCATTGCGCAATTTCTCCCGCCCGACCAAAGGATCACCCACATCCACCGCGATCACCACGTCCGCGCACAACTGCCGCGCCACATCGACCGGAAGATTGCGCGACAAACCACCATCGACCAGGATACGGCCTTCAATTTCAACGGGTTGAAACAAACCCGGAACGGCCATGCTGGCGCGCATAGCCTCGACCAGCCCACCCTTGGCGAGCACCACCATATCGCCAGTTTCCAGATCGGTAGCCACGGCGCGGTAAGGAATGGTGAGATGATCGAAATTGTCGGTGGACTGGGAAAAGGTCATTTCGCGCAGAAAATAGGCGATTTTCTGCGTGGACAGCGCGGCGCGCGGCACCTTGACCTGGCCGCTGTCGGCAATGCCCAGATCGTAACGGGTCAGACCGTTGGCTTCGTCCTGCTTGCGCCGATAAGTATTGAATTGGCGTGGCAAGTTGGGATTCAGTAAATCATCCCAATCGGCAGATTGGGTTCGCGCGGCCAGCTCCTGCGCGGTACGGCCTGCGGCATAGCTGCCCGCCACCAGCGCGCCCATGCTGGTGCCGACGATGCAATCGACCGGCACATGCGCCTCTTCCAGCACTTTGAGCACGCCGACATGCGCCAGCCCGCGCGCGCCGCCTCCACCTAGCACCAAACCAATCCGCAAACGTTCGGCTGCAGCGCAAGACATCGCCAGACAGAACAGGAGAACCAGTATTTTTTTCATGTGCCCAATCATCGCGCCTACTATGGGAAAAGTATCTTAACAGTCTGGTTCATCATGCAAATTCTTGCGCACCGCGGTCTAACCCAACATTTTCCAGAAAACACGCTGGCTGCTTTTGCCTGCGCACTGGCTGCCGGATTTAGCGGTATTGAAACCGATGTCAGACTGAGCGCCGATGGCGAAGCCGTGCTCTTTCACGATCGCGTCACCCCCGATGGCCGAGCGGTTGCCGCCTTGACGCGCAATGAGCTCTCCCAAGCACTGGGTTATCTGGTGCCAACATTGGGCGAGGCACTGGAGGCGCTCCCCGGTGCGATCTGGAATTTCGAAATCAAGACGCCGGCTGCCGCGCCCACCGCCTTTGCCCTGATTCGCGATTTTGCACCGCACCGAAAAATCTTGCTGACGTCATTTCGCCACGAAGTGGTATTGGCCGCTGCCGAGACCCTCGATATTGATTGTGGGCTACTGGTCAGCCACCGCCCCTCTGCGCTCAATACCTTGCTGTACGCCGCATTACCGCATCCTCGGCTGCGCACACTGGTCTGGCATTACGAGGCGCTCGACCCGGCCTTGTTGCAACAAGCCATGGCGCTGGGGTTCCACAACTGGGCTTATGATCCGCAGACCTCATTCGAACATGCGCTCTGTGATGAATTTGGTTTGGACGGCATCATCACCGATTATCCGGAACATGTCGGAATCGAAATTCGTAAGACCCTGATCGGATAATCGTCTTTACCCGCAACAGAAAGTTGGCCAACTCCGCGTTAAGCCCCAAAGCAGACAAGACGAGCAGGCAGAAAAACATCACGGCATCGCACGTGAGCAAGGAAGTCCTTTCATGCGCATGTTCAATTTCATCTACCAAGGAAGCGCGTCGATTGATACGGCGCGCACCCGCGTAGAAGGAACGCCTGCAGAACACTTGTTATTACAGGTTTTTTGCGGCATTCCTGAACAAGCCTATATCGCAGCCTTGCTGGCGCAACTGCAGCAGGCATTCCCAGGCGTCGCCATTTTGGGCATCACCACCGCTGGGGAAATCATGGATGGCGAACAGCATGAACAAACCACCGTCATTACCGTAATGGCCTTTTCTGCAACCTGCTGCAGCACGGCGCTGGTCACACAAAACGACGATCTTTTTCAAGCCGGGCAAGCGTTGGCTCAGGCCTTATTTCAAGATGACACCACCACCTGTATCGTCTTTGCTTGTGGCATCCGCGATGGCGTACCCATGAATGGCGAGCCGCTAATGCAAGGCCTGAAAGAAGCCAATGCGCAAATCATCATTGCCGGCGGGCAAGCGGGTGATAACGGCCAGGGCATTGCCAGCTGGGTTTTCACCGAGCAAGGAATCACCGCGCATGGCGTAGCGGCTGCCGCGCTACATGGATCACAACTGCGCGTGCGCAACAGCTACAAGCTCGGCTGGGTTCCGATCGGCAAAAAAATGACCATTACTGCTGCGGTTGGCGCTTGTATTCACAGCATTGACGACCAAGCCGCCGCAACGATTTATCGCCATTATCTTGGCGATGAAATCAGCGCCCGACTCCCCGCCTCGGCGGTGGATTTTCCGCTGGTGGTTTTACGTGATGGCATCTTGGTTGCGCGATTTGCCAATCGAATCAATGAGAACGGCTCGCTTGATTATGTTTCGGCCTTTCAGGTTGGCGAGCAAGTGCAATTTGCTTTTTGCCATTCTGGCCTACTTGCCGAACAAGCAGCGCAAACCCATGCCGACCACGCTGCCGGCAACTGGGAAGGCGTCTTGCTCTATTCCTGCGTTTCACGCAAATGGGCACTGGGCGCCGATATCCGCATCGAACTGGCCGATTGGCCCGCCATTGCCCCCTCTGCCGGATTTTTCGGGTATGGCGAATATTTTCATAGCGCAGGTCAAAACCATTTTCTCAGTCAAACCCTGACGCTACTGGCGCTTTCCGAAGCAGAAGCAAGCTCACCCCGCGCACCTGTCGTTATCCCGGAGCGCTACGATTCACGACAGTTACAGACCTTGCGCGTACTGCATCGGCTGATCGAGACTTTTTCTCTTGAAATCGAGACGATGAACCAGCGCCTGCGCGAACTGGCTCATCAAGACGCGCTGACGGGCTTAGCCAATCGACGTCAGCTTGACGCCGCGGTCGCCCTCGAACTCCGCCGTTTACGGCGCAGCGAAAAAAACCTGACCTGCATTTTGCTCGATGTCGATTATTTCAAAGATTACAACGATGCCTACGGCCATGTGCATGGTGATGACTGCCTGCGCAGCATTGCCTTGGTGCTCCAGCTCGCAACACGTCGTCCCGGCGACTTGGCCGCCCGCTACGGAGGCGAGGAATTTGTGGTGCTTCTACCTGATACCGATTTTGAAGGGGGCATGCATATCGCAGAAACCCTCCGCGTCGGCCTAGAAAACTTGCGCATCGCGCACGCACGTTCCGCAGTCGCAAGCGTTGTAACAGCCAGCTTCGGTCTGATTACCGTACACAACAACTGCCACGATACCCCGGCCAGACTGTTTGAACTTTGCGATGAACAGCTCTACAAGGCCAAAGCAGCAGGACGCAATCAAGTCAAAGGCATCGATCTAGCCAACCCCACCCTCTCTTGTGGCATTTAAACCAAAGTATAAAGATCAGACTTGCCCATATAGAACGATCGTTCTATAGTAACAAAAAGCGAGTTAAACCCTTATACCAAGGATCATCCAATGACCACCCTTGTTCGCAAACACTTTAATACCCCCGACAGCTGTGTCTTTCTGGTTTGCCTTGCCACCATTCCTTTGCTATTTGTCTTGTAAATCAAGATTCTATTTAGCAAAAACGCTCTTTCTCCACGGAATGGGCTTAATCAGCCATGCTCGATAGCCAGTGATTCTGGCTTGTGTGTGTTACACATCGTTGAATTTTGCGTGCTCTGGCTCTCGAGTGCGCAAAGCGGATTTTGCGCACGCTTTTCCAGGCTTTAATCCTCGATATTCAGCTTTTGCTAGCTCGCCCATTTCACCCCCGCCTTCTTGCCTCAGCGCCTTCCACACATTTCTACGCCCACCTGCAAGCAAGTAAGCACATCGCCAACGAAGAAGTCCAGCTGTTAGAATCACGCAACCTAGCGCCTCATACTGTTGCTCCGTGCAAGAATTCACCCTCGCGCCGAACAGTAGAAAACACCGTATAAAATCGACAGCGGCGCAATGCTACGACTAGCAAAATCAAGGCCTGGAGGCCAGTATGCTTTTGATGATCGACAATTACGACTCCTTCACCTACAACCTCGTGCAGTATTTCGGTGAGCTCGGTCAGGATGTTCAGGTTTACCGCAATGACGAAATCACGCTGGACGAGATCGAAGCGCTCAAGCCCCAGTATCTGGTGATCTCTCCCGGCCCTTGCTCGCCGCTGGAAGCGGGCATCTCGGTCACTGCAATCAAGCACTTTGCCGGCAAGCTGCCGATCATGGGCGTGTGCCTTGGGCATCAGGCCATTGGCGAAGCGTTTGGCGGCAAGATCATCCATGCCAAGAC
>CAXYUI010000180.1:0-4548 GCA_964291975.1 uncultured Formivibrio sp.
TGCCGGGCCACGTTCCCCCGCCCATTACGGGTCAACTGGTCGCGCGTGAAATCGAAAACGCCGGCGGCATTGCCAAGGAATCCAACACCACCGCCATCGACGACGGCATCGCCATGGGCCACAGCGGCATGCTGTATTCCCTGCCCAGCCGCGACCTGATCGCCGATTCGGTCGAATACATGGTCAACGCCCACTGCGCCGACGCGCTGGTGTGCATCTCGAACTGCGACAAGATTACCCCGGGCATGCTGATGGCTGCGATGCGCCTCAATATCCCGGTGATCTTCGTGTCTGGCGGCCCGATGGAAGCCGGCAAGGTGGACTGGCGCGGCAGCGTGCGCAAGGTCGACCTGATCGATGCGATGATCGAAGCCGCCAACGATAAAGTCACCGACGCCGAAGTTGCTGCAATGGAGCGCTCGGCTTGCCCGACTTGTGGTTCGTGCTCGGGCATGTTTACCGCCAACTCGATGAACTGCCTGACCGAAGCGCTCGGTCTGTCGCTGCCGGGCAATGGCTCGCTGGTGGCCACGCACGCCGACCGCAAACAGCTCTTTTTGCAAGCGGGTCGCCAGATTGTTGAACTCGCCAAGCGCTACTACGAGCAAGATGACGCTTCGGTGCTGCCGCGTAGCATCGCCACCAAGGCGGCCTTCGAAAACGCCATGAGCCTTGATGTGGCCATGGGCGGTTCGACCAATACCGTGCTGCATTTGTTGGCTACTGCGCAGGAGGCCGGCGTGGATTTCAAGATGGCCGACATCGATCGCATCTCGCGTCGCGTGCCGTGCTTGGCCAAGGTCGCGCCGGCTACCCAGAAATACCACATGGAAGACGTGCACCGCGCTGGCGGCGTGATCGGCATTCTGGCCGAGCTTGACCGCGCCGGGCTGATTAACCGCAACGAAAAAACCATCCACGCCGCAACGCTGGCCGAAGGTTTCAAGTTGTGGGATATCGCCGCCAATGGCCCGGACAGCCAGTCGCACCTCTTCTACCGCGCAGCGCCCGGTGGCGTGGCTACGACGATTGCCTTCAGCCAGTCGATGCGCTATCCGGAACTCGATCTGGATCGTGCCGAAGGTTGTATTCGCAGCAAGGAAAACGCCTACTCGCAAGACGGTGGTCTGGCCGTGTTGTTTGGCAATATCGCCGAGCGCGGCTGTATCGTGAAAACCGCTGGCGTGGACGATTCAATCCTCAAGTTCACCGGCCGCGCCCGCGTGTTCGAAAGTCAGGATTCGGCGGTGGCGGGCATTCTGGCTGACCAGATTGTGCCGGGCGACATTGTCATCATCACTTTTGAGGGCCCGAAGGGCGGCCCGGGCATGCAGGAAATGCTCTATCCGACCAGCTACTTGAAATCCAAGGGCTTGGGCAAGGAATGCGCTTTGCTGACAGATGGCCGTTTCTCCGGCGGCACTTCAGGTCTGTCGATTGGCCACGCCAGCCCGGAAGCGGCTGAAGGCGGCGCGATCGGTTTGGTGGAAGAAGGCGATACGATTGAAATCGACATCCCGAACCGCACGATCAATCTGAAGATCAGTGATGAAGCGTTGGTTGGGCGTCGCCCCGCCATGGAGGCGCGCGGTCAACACGCCTGGAAGCCAGTGCAGCGTGAGCGCTATGTCAGCCCGGCATTGCGCGCCTATGCTGCGATGACGACCAGCGCCGATACGGGCGCAGTCCGGGATGTGAGCCAGGTCGAGCGAAAAGGCTGATCGAAACGGATCGAACAACGGGCTCAGCAAGAGCCCGTTTTTTTTGCTGTGGGGGAAGGCATGAAACGCTTGGGGATTTCGGTGATCCTGTCGCTGGCTTTTGCCGGCATGGCGGCTTTTGCGATCGGCTTGCTGCTGTTTATCGCCATGTCGTATGTCGAACCGCAGATCCGGCGAGATGCGTCGTATACCGTACTGTCTTTTGCACGCGATGCGGCGCGTCAACTTGATTACGAAGTTTTCCGCTATGCCGATTTACTGCAAACCTATGCGCGGTTGGCGCAACAAGGGCGCAGTCTGGAAAAAAATCTGGTGGCTTTGCGTCAGGCGCAACCGGCTTGTGATTGGGTGGCGGTGGTGGATCGCGATGGTCGTTTGTTAGCGCAAAGCGGGCATTTGCTGGCCAGCGATCCGGTGCTGACTAATTTGCGCTTTTACGCGGGTTTGCAGCAAATGCATGTGGCCGAGGCCAGTGTGGTGCAAGCGCCTGATGGAGAACGACATCCGGGATTGGCCTTGTTGATTGCCGCACCGCTCGGAGCCGATGGCGGCGCGATGATTGCGCGACTGAATTCCAGTTGGTCGGTGCGGATTCTGGAAGATGCGCTGGGTGCTGCGCGCAGCGTGCGCCAGATTGAACTCAGTCTTTTTAACGCGCTGGGGCAGGCCATTTATCCGGCGCATGATTTGTCTGCAGATCGGCGGATCGATGAACAAGAAGGCCCGCATTTTGTGCGCTGGTCTGACGATCAGGACTACCTGTCCGTAGCGGTTAAAAGCAGTGGCTACCGGGAATTTTACGGTCTGGGCTGGACCTTCGTCGCCCGGCAACCCGAAGGCGAAGTGCTGGCGCTGACGCACCAGACTCGCCGGATGATTTTTTTTGCCGTGCCGCAGGTGATTCTGTTTAGCGGCTTGCTGGGAGGGGGGTTGTCACGACGAATCAGCCGACCCTTGCATGATCTGACCCTGGCTGCGGCCGCGCTGGAGCAAAACGAATCGGCCGGCATGCCGGAGATTCGCGCTTACCGTGAAGCCAATATTCTGTCGGGCGCCTTTTCCCATCTGCTTGTTCGGCTTTTGCAAGAAAAAGGCAAATTGGCTCAACTCAACGCCAGTCTGGAAGCGCAGGTGGCTGAACGAACGCAGAATCTGAGCGCGACGCTGGCTGAACGTCATCGACTAATCGACCAGCTGGAGCAAGTGGCGCGAACCGATATGCTGACCGGGCTCCCCAACCGGCGCGCCTTTTTTGAGCGCGCCGAAGCCGAGATGCGCCGTCAGCAGCGGCACAGCACACCACTGAGCCTGATCTCCATCGACATTGACCATTTCAAATCCATCAACGATCGCTATGGTCATGAAGGAGGCGATCAGGTTTTGCGCGCTTTTGCCCAAGAGGTCTTGCATCAGCTGCGGGATGTCGATTTACCCGCGCGCTTGGGGGGCGAGGAATTCCTGATTTTGCTGCCGGATACGCCGCTTGATTCTGCGCAAATTGTGGCCGAGCGTTTGCGCGAGGCTTTGGCTGCATTGGCGGTTGAACAGAGTGAGCAGATCATCCGCTTTACGGTCAGCTTGGGCGTCGTTGCGGCGCAGCCTGCAGAAACGTTGGATAGCCTGCTGCGTCGAGCGGATAGCCTGCTTTATCAAGCCAAAGACACGGGGCGCAATCGGGTCTGCTGTGAAGATCGGGGTGCGGCTTGAGCGCAATCAGTTCAAGGTGGTGCAATGAAAAAACCGGGCATCTCTCTGGTTTTATCACTGGCCTTTTCAGGCTTGGCTGCGGTTGCAGTCGGCCTGACCTTGTTCGCGCTGGAACGGTATGCCGAAAGAGCGATTGAGCGTGATGCCGGTCAGGCCTTGCAATATTTCGCCCGGCATATCGCCGATGAGCTCGATCATGAAATCTACCGCAATTACGATTCCCTCCATGCGTATTCGCATCTATCCGCTTTTCGCCAAAATGATGCCGCCTTTTTGCGGCACGACTTAGACGCCTATCGGCATATTCGTCCTGTGTATGACTGGCTGGGTGTGGTTGATGCTCAAGGTGTGATTCGTGTGGCCAGCGACGGCGAGTTAGAAGGCCTGAATGTGGCCGATGATCCTGGTTTTCGCTCTGGCTTGCAGGGTAACTACATCAGTGAAGCGCGCGTCATCATGCACGATAGTGGTGAGCCGGTGCGGCGTACCGCTCGGCTGGCGCTGGAAATGGCGGTGCCAATTCATGACGAAGCCGGAATGCGCTCACCGTATGCCGTTCTGGCTGCACGACTGAGTCTGGATTGGGCGTCGCGCATTCTGGATGAAGTCTTGGTGCCGGCCATGTCGCAGCAGAAAATCGAAACATTTGTGGTTGATCGGCAGGGCGAATTTTTGCTGACGCCAGCCGGCCGATTTGATCAACTGCCCAAAGATTTGCTTGTGAACGAGGCGCGCCTGCAGCGCTGGGAAGACGGTCAGCGATATTTGACGGTCGTGGTGCAAAGCGCGGGCTATCGCGACTATGCCGGTCTGGGCTGGCGTATCGTCGTGCGCCAACCCCAAGCGGTTGCGCTGGAAGATCTGGCTAGAAATCGTATCTGGATTTTGTTGTTGGGCGCGCTGGTGGTCTTGGCTTGTGGTTTGCTGGGGTGGCGGCTTTCATACAAGATCAGTCGCCCTTTGCGGGAATTGACGCAGGCGTCCGAAGCTTTGCTGGCCGGGCGTGCTGCCCACCTTCCCTCTGAGCACGCTTATCGAGAAACGCAAATGTTGGCGCGTACGCTAGCGCACCTGCTGGGGCGATTGGTCGAAGAAAAACGAAAGCTATCCGAATTGAATG
>CAXYUI010000181.1:0-4493 GCA_964291975.1 uncultured Formivibrio sp.
CTCGGCGGCAAGCTCTTGGTGGCATCCGTCGTCGAAGCCGGCCAGCGCGAACGCAAGGTCTATCTGCCGCAAGGCTGCCACTGGGTCGACTTCTGGAGCGGCGAGCGCTTCGCTGGCGGCCAGACCGTCACGCTCGCAGCGCCGTGGGACAGACCACCGCTCTTGGTGCGCGAAGGCTCAGTCCTGCCGCTCAATCTGGCCGAGCAGCATTTCGCCCAGCCTGCCGACGAGCGCGGTTTTGCGATCTTCCCGCTGGCTGGCGACGGAGAATTCAGCGATGAATTCTTCGAAGACGACGGCGAAAGCGAAGCCTGGCGCGACGGACAGTTCGACACTTGGCAAGTCGGGGTTCGCAGCGGTGCCGATCGTCTGTATCTGAGCCTGAGCCGTAAAGAAACGCTGTCCAGTTCAATCACCCTCTTGCTGCCCGCGCAAGAAACCCGCGCGATCACCAGCGACTGCGTGATCGAATCGGACCAAACCGGCGCGCAGTGGCGCACCCTGCGTCTGCGCTGCGCATAAGCGCTTGCAATCCGAGCCCGCGTGGGATTCATCCGAGTCCCGCCGGGCCATTTTTCCGGCGCACCCGCATCAGGCCAGCGCCTCGCTGCTGAACGTATCCCCGCACGACATCCCCTGAAAATCGCGGTATAGTTGCGGCCTGCTGTTCGAGGCTGGCAGCGCATCCGCGACCAGCCCCTCAATCCCTGTTTTGGAAAATCAAGGCCAGTCCGGTTCATGCCGAATCGCTGCCTCTTCAGTACGGATAAACGTCATGCTCACAGGAAGTCTGGTTGCCCTGGTTACCCCGATGTTGGCCGATGGTTCGATCGATTACGCGAGCCTGCGAAAACTCGTTGATTGGCATATCGAACAGGGCACGGATGGCCTGGTTGCGATGGGCACCACGGGTGAATCGCCGACGCTGGCGGTTGAAGAACACCTTGAAGTCGTCCGGGTCGTCATCGAACAGGCGGCAGGCCGCGTGCCGGTGATTGCCGGAACCGGCGCCAATTCCACACAAGAAGCCATCGAACTTTCCAAAAAGGCCAAGGCGCTTGGCGCGGCTTATGGTTTGTCGGTTGTGCCCTACTACAACAAGCCGACCCAGGAAGGCCTGTTCCAGCATTTCAAGGCGATTGCCGAACAAGGCGGTCTGCCCACCATTCTGTACAACGTGCCCGGCCGCACCGTGGCCGATATGAACAACGACACCGTGATCCGTCTGTCCGCACTGCCGAACATCGTCGGCATCAAGGATGCAACCGGCAATCTGGATCGCGCGGTCGATCTGATCTGCCGCGCACCGAGCGGCTTTAGCCTGCTGACCGGCGACGATGCCACTTCGCTGGCCTTTATTCTGCTTGGCGGCCACGGCACGATCACGGTCACCGGCAATGTCGCGCCGGGCATGATGCATGAAATGTGCGATCTGGCGCGTCAAGGCCGCATCGCCGACGCGCGAGCCATCAACGATAGGCTGCAACATCTGCACCGCCATCTGTTCGTCGAGGCCAATCCGATTCCGGTGAAGTGGGCGCTCGAAGAACTCGGCCGCATTCCGTCCGGCATCCGCCTGCCCCTCACGCGGCTTTCCGAATCCGGCCAGCTGCTGGTGAAAAAAGCGCTGGTCGCCGCCGGCCTTGGCCAGTAAGCGAAAATGACCATGAAAAACCTGATTCGTCTGACCCCTCTCGCCGTGGTGCTTCTTGCTGCTGGCTGCTCGACTGACCAGATGATGCTGCAAAACCGCGTCGACTACCGCACGCTGAGCAGCAATCTCTCGAAGAGCGCGCTGGAAGTGCCTCCCGATCTGACCCCGGTGGCCGACAATCCCGCCGTCGACATTCCGACCCGCAATATCATCACCGCTGGCGAAATTGCCGGTACGGCTCGCAAGCTGTTGCCCTCCACCGAACAGGCGCGCATCGAGCGCGACGGCAACCAGCGCTGGCTGGTGGTGCAACTGCCCGCCGAACAAGTCTGGCCGGTGGCGCGCCAGTTCTGGCAGGACAACGGCTTCAAGCTCGTCACCGACAATGCCGCAGCCGGCCTGATCGAAACCGACTGGCAACAGAACCGCGCCAAACTGGAACAAGGCTTCTTTGCATCGGCCTTGGGTCGCCGGGTGACTGCCGCCGAGCGCGACAGCTACCGGATGCGCATTGAGCGTCGCGAAGGCGCGAGCGCGCTCTTCATCACCCATCGCGGCATGAGCGAAGGCGGCCTGTTCGAACCCAGCTGGGTCGCCCGTCCGAACGATCCGGAACTCGAAGCCGCCATGCTGAGCCTGCTGCTGCAGAAATTCGGCCTCGACCAGAAACAGGCGGATAAGGTCAACGCCAGCAGCCTGCCTGACCAAGCCCGTCGCGGCCAAGGTCTGACGCTGGAGCTTGCCGACGACTTCGATCGTGCTTGGCGTCGTGTGACGCTGGCGATTGAACGCGCCGGTTATGAAGTGGTCGACCGCAACCGCAGCGAAGGCAACTTCATCGTGCGTAAAGCCGGTCTGCAGATGGACAAAAAAGCTGAAGAAGGTTTCTTCAGCAGCCTGGCTTTCTGGCGCAGCGCTGATGAAAAAGCCGCGCAAGCCGAATTCACCGTGCAGCTCAAATCCGCCGGCAAGACCACGCTCACCGTGGCGCCTCGCCAGACTGGCATCGAACACGGCGAAAACGCCTTGCTCGACGCGCTGCTCGCGCAGTTGCGCTGAAAAAAGCCTCCCACCCGGGAGGCTTTTTATCTTTCCCGGCTCGCCCATGAAAGTCAGCAATCTCCATCCCGATCCACTATTGCGCCCCTTGATCGACCGTTACTGGAGTTGGGAAAACGAACCCCAATTGCCGTCGATGATGTTGGGCACAGGCAGCGAGCTGATGCTGCATTACGGCGATCGGCTAGCCTGCCCGGCATCTACCCTTTTGCCCCGCAGCTTTCTGATTTCACCGAAAACCTGCCGTTTCACCCCGCAAGCCAGCGGGATCACTGGCTTTCTTTCAGTGCGTTTTCGCGCTGGCGCGTTGCGCCACTTCTGCGCGATGCCGGTATGCGAAATCATTGATCGGCCGCTGGATATTGATGAACTGTGGGGGAAAGCCGGCGTCGAGCTGGAAGATCGCATCCTGCACGCGCCGGATCTTGCCAGCCGGGTTGCGCTGCTCGATTCCTTTTTGCTGACCATGTTGCAGCGCTATCGCAAACCCGAGCACTGGCTGGACCGCAGCTTTGAACAGCTTTACTACCGCACCGCATCACTGGATGCCGTGACCGCCGCCGCGCCGGTCAGCTTGCGCAGCTTCCAGCAGGCTTTCAAACAGAATGTCGGCATCAGCGCCAAGCACTTTCAAAAAATCGCCCGCTTTGAATCGGTGCTGCGCCAGCTGCTGCTGGAAAAGCGCAGTGACTATCTCGGGCTTGCGCTCGACCGGGGTTATTTCGATCAATCGCATTTCATCCGCGACTGCCGGGAATTCACCGGCCAGACGCCACTTAGCTACCTGCAAGAGCGCAATTTTTCTGCGCATTTCTACAATCGACGACTGGGTCAATAACGGAATCTGACGGCTCTCATCAACCAAAGGAACTCCATCATGGTCATGAAAGCCGCATTCATCTTTGTCGCCCCGGAAGGCAATCCGGATCAGCACCACGCCCTTGTCAGTACGCCGGAAGTCGAACTATCCGTTTTTGCCACCCGCAACTATGCCGAGGCCGCGCAACTGGCGCAGAAGCTGGTTGAAGAGGGCATTATTGCGATTGAACTCTGCGGGGGCTTTGGCGCGGAAGGCGTAGCGCAAATCAGCCGCGCCGTTGCCGGCAAGGCTGCAGTGGGCGTCGTGCGTTTCGATCACCACCCAGGTCTTGGTCATCGCAGCGGAGATGAATTTTTCAGCTAACCATGCGCCCTCCCCTTGCGGGAGGGTTCAGATCAAGGCGTGCACGCCCCACAGCAAGATCATCGCAAAGAGCGCAGCGACCACATCATCGACCATCACTCCCAGCCCGCCCTTAAGGCGCGCGTCGCACCAACCGATCGGCCAGGGTTTGATGATGTCAAAAAAGCGGAACAGCGCAAACGCCAGCAGCCAGCCCCACCAGGTTGCTGGTGCGACCGCCAGCACCAGCCACATGGCCACGATCTCGTCGATCACGATGCCGCCAAAATCATCCACACCCAGATTTTGACTGGTTTTCTCGCAAGCCCAGACGCCCAGCACAAAGGCCGGCACACACAGGGCCACGATCAGCGCGGGCGGCATCAAATACAGCAGCGCGGCATACAGTGGAATCGCTGCGAGCGAGCCCCAGGTTCCCGGCGCACGGCGCGGCAGGCCGGAACCGAAACCCAGCGCAATAAAATGCGCCGGATGCGCGAACAGAAACTTGAAATCCGGGCGAGATGCCGGCTGTTTTTTCTCAGCCATGTTCGGCTCCAAAATGATCGAAACCGCCGCGCAACAGCGGCAGCGGCTGACCGTTTTCATCGAGCACCG
>CAXYUI010000182.1:0-4493 GCA_964291975.1 uncultured Formivibrio sp.
ACCTTCAACTGCGGCATTGGCATGGTGGTGATCGTGGCAGCAGAACAAGCTGCCGATGCGATCAAGCTCTTGCAAGCCGAAGGCGAAACCGTCTACACGCTGGGCGCGATTCGTGCCCGTGTGGGTGAAGAGCATCAAACCCAGGTTGCGTGAGGAGATAGGAGTAAGGGGTGAGGTGTAAAAGCTTTACCCCCGATGCTCTTGGTCTGGTCGGCGATTTTGCCCCTCACACCTAACCCCTCACACCTGACTCACCCATCAATGAAAAACATCGTCATCCTGATTTCTGGTCGCGGCAGCAATATGCAGGCGATTGTCGAGGCCGGCATTCCCGGTGCGCGCATTGCGGCCGTGATTTCTAACCGGCCCGATGCCGCAGGTCTGGCTTGGGCGCAGTCGCAAGGCATCGCCACCGCCGCGCTCGACCACAAGCAATTTTCTGACCGCGAAGCTTTTGATCAGGCATTGATGGCCGAAATCGACCGTTTTGCGCCGGATCTCGTGGTGCTGGCCGGTTATATGCGCATTCTGACTGACGATTTCGTCAACCATTATGCCGGGCGCATGCTCAATATCCACCCCTCGCTGTTGCCGGCTTTTGCTGGGCTGCACACGCATCAACGCGCGATTGATTCCGGCGCCAAACTGGCCGGCTGCACCGTGCATTTTGTGACCACCGAACTCGATCACGGCCCGATTGTCGTGCAGGCGGCGGTGCCGGTGCTGGATGATGATACGGCCGATGCGCTGGCTGGACGCATTCTGAAGCAGGAGCACCAAGTCTATCCGCAAGCGGTGCGCTGGTTTATTGAAGACCGGCTGCAGATCGAAGGATTGCGCGTACGCGTGCTCGAGCATGCCATTTCAGAGCAAGTGGCTTTACGCGTTCCCGAAGGCGCGCAGTGAAAACTTCGCATGTCTTGCTGAGTCTTTTTTGCGGGTTGTCGATTCTTTTGCATCTGGGCGTGCTCTTGGCTGAGCTGGTGCAGCAGTGGCTGTGGATGCCGCCGAATGAAGAAGTCGAGTTGCGTAAAACCACACGTACTCTGCGCAAACAAGAACTCGGCAATATGGCGCAGGCCGCGCTCAAGGGCGTGAAGCCCGCTGAGGTGCTTAGTGTTTTTTTGCGGCCGCGTGTTGCCGCAGTTACCGAACAGGTGCTGGAGCCGACGCCTACGCCGCGCCCTGTGCGAAAGCGCGTCAAATCAGTTCCGCGGCAGCCCGCATCGACCCCAACTCCATCCCCGATTCCGCAGCTCATCGCTAGCGCGCCTGTCGTGGCGAGTCGCCCCGAGAGTGCGAGCGCGCCACAAGCAGAAATCGCGAGTAAGCCGCAGGCCGTGGCGGCATCCCGTTCTTTGGAACGTCCTGGTGCGGCCGCGATTGCGCGTTTCCCGAGCGAGGTGAAAGTCACTTATCGCTGGGGTTTTTATCTGGCGGATATGGTCTGGAAGGTGGAAAACGGCCGCTACGATGTGGTGGTGGAGGGCAGTGGTCTGGGCGCGTTCTACCGCTATTTCCGCAGCTACGGGCGGCTCGATGCGGGTGGCGTCTGGCCAGAGCATTTCATCGAATATCGCGAACGGAATCACGTCCAGCCTGAATTCCAGCTCGACTTTGACCATGACACGCGCATGGTCATCATGGGCGCGCCGGGTAAGCGCAAGATGGAAGTCATGGGGGATGCTGACAAAGATGTCTTTGCGGCGGCGTTCCATTTGGCATTGATGGGTGGCGCGCAAGATGAATATGTGATGACGGTGTACACCGGCCGGCGTCGCTATGAGAACGTGAATTTCAAAATTGCCGGCGAAGCCACCTTGTCCTTTGGTGAGCAAAAAGTGGACGCGATTCTTCTGCGCGGCCAATGGGAAAATCGTCGTTTTGATTTCTGGCTTGCGCCGGAATGGAACAACCTGCCGGTGCGCATGAATATTGTCGTACCCGATCGTGGCAGCTTTGATCTTTGGGCGCAGGATTTGAGCATTGACGGCAAAACTGTACTCGAGTGGACGCCTCCACAGACCGAATAATCAATTGGAAAAAATATGACCGGAATTCAACTGAACGCCATTCTTGATCTTCTGAACACTCTGCTGGGTTTTACCAGCCCTGCCGATGCGGTGGTCTCTCGGCATTTTCGCGAAAACAGCCGCTTGGGGAGCAAAGACCGGCATGTCGTCGCTGAGATTGTTTTTGGCGTGTTGCGTCATCTGCCGCAACTGCACTGGCTGGCTGGCGAAATGCCAAGCACGCGCCGTCTGCTGCTGGCTTATTTCATTGGCGTGAAAAAACTGAATGTGCGCGAGCTGCCGCCGGTGTTCAACGACGATGACCGCAAGCTGGCGGGCGAACTGAAAGCCAGAAAGATCAGCGAGGCGCCGCTCTCGGTACGCGCTGCTTTGCCGCAGTGGGTGGTCGATGCGCTGCTTGAGGCGGGTCAGTCTGAGGCTGAAGTCCTTGCTCTGGGCCAGTCTTTCCTGACCACCGCGCCGCTAGATTTGCGAGTCAACGCGCTGAAAACCCGCAATCCGGTCGAAATTAATGTGCGCGTCTCTCCAGCGGGCATTGATGCCGCGGAAACACCATTTTCACCTTGGGGGCTGCGTGTCGAAGGCAAGCCGCCGATCAACAAGACCAAGGTCTTTGAAGAAGGTCTGGTTGAAGTGCAGGACGAAGGCAGTCAGTTGCTTGGCCTCTTGTGTGGCGCCAAGCGCGGGCAAATGGTCACCGACTTCTGTGCAGGCGCTGGCGGCAAGACGCTGCTCTTGGGCGCGATGATGAATTCAACCGGACGTCTGTATGCCTTCGATGTCTCAGAAAAACGGCTGGCCAATCTCAAGCCGCGCATGACGCGCGCCGGATTGACCAATGTCCAGCCGCAACTGATTACTTCGGAAGCCGATCAGAAGATCAAGAGGCTGGCCGGCAAGATGGATGTGGTGCTGGTCGATGCGCCGTGCTCCGGCATGGGCACGCTGCGCCGCAATCCGGATCTCAAGTTCCGCCAGAGCGCTGATGGTGTGCTTGAGCTCAATGCCAAGCAGGCCAGCATCCTGGCGTCGGCGAGCCGGTTGGTCAAAGCCGGCGGCCGCTTGGTGTATGCGACTTGCAGTATTTTGCGCGCTGAGAACGAAGCCATTGTGGAAGCATTCCTCGCGGCAAATCCAGAATTCGAACTCAAAGATGCGCGCACACTGCTGCCGGAAAACCTCGCGGCACAGCTGGATACGGCTTATCTGAAACTCAATCCGCAGCGGCACAATACGGACGGTTTCTTTGCTGCGGCGCTGGAACGCAAAGCCTGAGTCGGCGATGGCGCGTATGCAAGATGCCGCATCCCGGCGCTTTGTAGTGCTCGATAGCTTTCGCGGATTGTGTGCGCTCTCGGTCGTGGTTTTCCACCTGCACATTCTCAATAGTTTTACCGAGTTGGCTTTTTTTCGTTCAGCCGGGCTGTTTGTTGAGTTCTTTTTTACGCTAAGCGGATTTGTGCTGTGTCACAGCTACGCAAGGCGTGAATTTGATCTGGCGCGGCTGCGCCGTTTTCTGCTGAGTCGTTTTTTTCGTATTTTTCCGTTGGATCTGGCGCTGTTGCTGGTGTTTTGCTTGTTGGGGCTGGCTCAGGGCGGCTTTGATGTGGGCGTCATGTTGGCGCATCCAGCGATCCGTAGCGAGTGGGTGCCCAACTTTCTGTTGTTGCAGGCGTGGCTACCGCAGACTGACCCGTTCTCTTTTAATGGGCCGGCGTGGAGTATCAGTGTCGAGTTCTACATTTACCTGCTGTTTGGCCTAATCCTATTTGCCGTAGCGCAAAAGCGCCTGACGACCTTCGCGCTGATTGCGGGCGTTTGTACGCTGTGTGTGCTGGTGGGAACCGACTTTGTTGGCAAGGGCGGTTTTCGCGGCATTACGTGCTTCTTCTTGGGTGCTTTGGCTTATGAAGGCTGGCGTTTCACCCTGGCGTGGTCGCTCTCTTCACGGCTGATGCACGCCCTGGAAGCGGCAGCATTGCTGGGTATTTACGGCTGTTTGACGCTGGATTACGGGCATCGCAGTTTTGTCGCAGCCTGTTTTTTTGCGGTGTGCATCGTTCTGTTTGCGCACGAATCAGGCGTGATCTCGCGGGTGTTGCAAAAGCCGGTGTTTGTAAAACTGGGGCATTGGTCGTTTTCGATATATCTGACCCATTACCTGCTGATTCATCTGCTGACTCAAGGCGTGGATCGTCTGGCTCGGTGGTTTGGCATGGATTGGGTGCGACTGCAGCAGCCCGCGGGCAGCTACCTGTGGTATCTCGATACCGGGGGAGTTTGGGGGAATACCTTGCTGGGGGGAGCGGTAGTGGCGGAGGGGGGGGGAGGGGCGGGGGGAGAGCAGACTGGGGCCAACCAGGCAGGGGCCGTGGAACTGCCCCTGCGCGGGCCAGTGGGGCCGCCCATGGGGGAAGGGGTAGACGGCAAACTTCTCGTGGCGCGAACCGCGAATGGCGG
>CAXYUI010000183.1:0-4449 GCA_964291975.1 uncultured Formivibrio sp.
GGGTTCAATGGGGCGATGCGTGATGGCGTTCACGTGGATTTGCGGCACGATCAGTTCAAAGCGATTGGCGCCGAGTGAAAGTAACTGAAAACCATCGCCTTGCTGCACCGTCATCGCGGCACCAGTCTGAACGTGTAGTGCAGATTGAATTTTTTCAGCAGCAAGCGGTCCGGCTATGCCAAACAGCGCCAGCTCCGCACCTGCATCGCTAGCTTTGGTTTTGCTGCGCAAGACGTACATGGACAGGCGTTTTTGGATAGCAGGCTGAATATCGGCGGACAGCTGCAGCAGGTAATCATCGCCATCGCGCAAGATCAACAGGCTTGCCAGCATCCGACCTTTTGCGCTCGAATAGCTTGAATATTGCGCTGTATCCTGCGCGATTGCGCGGACGTCGCTGGAAAGTTGTCCTTGCAAGAAAGGCAGGCTGTCTTCGCCGGAAAAACGGATCAGACCGAACTCATCCAGAGGACAAAGGATGGCGGAATGATCAAGTGCTTCGATGCTCATTTTTGTATGCTCCGTGGTCAATCCTGCAAATTATAACGCCCCGGCTAAGCGGGGCGTTGTGGGGTGAGACTGATTTTATGGTGTGGGCGTCGCGTTGATGCTGGGGGCTTCAACTTCATCCGGCAGCGTAGCGCGATTGCGTACCGCCCCGGAGGAGCGTAATTCTGGGGAATCCAGCTTGCCGCTCACGGTAAGGGGGGCGGCGACGGTCATGCTGCCGCTGGTGATCTGGCTGTAAAGGCCGCCGGCAATGGCTGCGTCGCGAACCCGTATTTCGCCACTGATGCGCAATTTCCCGCCATCAAGCTTGAGCGCAGAAAGCTGAGTCAGATCCTTTGCCAAGAGCAATTTACCCGTCAACAAATTGAATTCAGTTTGTCCGCCGCGACTGAGCATTTGCGGGTTTTGTGATTTCAGCGGGGCGACCAGATCCATATTGTGGATGCGGCCGTTCATCACTGCGATCGTGCCTTGGATTTGCGGCAGTGCAAACAGATCTTTGTAATGGTCGGCCTCGAAGCGGAAGCTGCCATTGCTGCTTAAGCGCCCCGTGCTGTAAGTCGTGGAGCTGAAGAGTTTGATAAAGGGCTCGGCTTGTGCACTTTTGATCGAGTACTCGCCAGTCAGAATCCAGCGGTCTTGCCAATCCAGGCGACCTTTCCCGCTGACCATGCCACCGTATACCTCACCGCGCACATCGCTGATCTCAAGGCCGGTCAGGTTGGCTTGGCCGCGCATGCTGAGGTATTCAAATTTGGCGGGGTAGGCAAACGGCAATTCCCAGCCGCGGGCGGAAAATTCGAGATTGAATTGACCCTGTTCGGCCGGAACCACCCGTAGTTGAGCGCGACCGAGTTCGTCGTTGAGGGTCAGATCGGAGATTTCACCGTTCGATTCAAAATTAAGCATGCTGTCGATCGGGCCGAAGCTGCGGTTTTCAATCGTCACGATGCTTTGTTTCATCGCGAGGCGCTGAATGCGCACGCCGTTTTCGTCGGGATGGATGCGTTGCGGCAGGCTCATGGCAAAGGTGCGTGACAAGCGGGCATCTTGCGTTTGGATTTCTTTGAGCTTTTTGCCCAAGTGCAGCACGTTATAGATGTTCAGCGGGATCAGAACTTCACCGATCTCGGCGACTTCGGGGGTGTCGACCACCATGCGTTTGAGTACAAGTTGCGGCGCAGGGGTGAATCTCATTTCCATGGCGCTGATCGAGACGCGCGCTTGCAGTAAATCGCTGATTTTTTTCTCCATATTGGGAATCAGCAGACCAAATGGAAAGGTGAACGGTAGCGTGATGATAATCAGGGCTAGCGCGGTGAAGATATAGGCGAGAAGTCGAGTCTTAGTCATCGTTTATCAGGTTTTTCTTTATCTGGTTGTTGACACAATCCCAAGGGGTCTATACTATACGCCTCAATTCAATTCCCTGATAGCTCAGTCGGTAGAGCGACGGACTGTTAATCCGCAGGTCCCTGGTTCGAGTCCAGGTCGGGGAGCCAAATGATGCTGAAAAGGGCTAGCTGCAAAGCTAGCCCTTTTTGCATTTCCAGACAAGCCGCTTCTCCTCTGGTTCGCTGTTATGATGATGGCTGTATTCCTGGAGCTTTTGCTATGGATGAAGCCTCGCAGCCTCTTGAAAGTCCAACATCTCCCGCCCCGCGTCCTTCATTGATGCAGCGCTATCGGCTGTATTGGTTGGGTCTTGCCGTTTTCGTATTGCTGATTCTTTTTCTTTTACTCGGATTGCAGATTGGGCGTTTGCAAAAAGATTTTGATCGCAAGGCACTGGAGCAACGAATTGCTTTTTTGCAAAAGAGTGTGCAATCAGGGCGCGATTTGATTGAAGAAAAGCATCGAGAGCAGGAAAAGAGCCTCGCTGAGCTGGCCGATAAAGACTGGCGATTGGCGCGATTAGCCGAAGAAATGACTACGCGTGAGAAAAACCTGTTGGCTTGCGCAGCCAGCCTTAGTCAGGCTGAAAGAGCGCTTAGGCCGGCGGCCAGTCCCACTCCTGTAGCAGAACCGACTCCGCAACCCTATTTGCGCTTTGGGAATCGTGAATGCACTCTGGTTCCCGGCAGAGGGGAGCAAAGTTGGCGTGAGTGCATTGAAAATGCCAAGCGCAAGCCGAAGAGCGCGGCGTCTTCTTCGGCTCAGAAGTAATGTTGCCAGCCCAGCATCCAGATTTTTTCTTCGGATGGATTTTGCTTGAGCCACTGCGCTGACACGGTCAGATTTTGGTGTTGGTTAAGTTGCCAGCGCAAGCGTGCGCTGGCGTGGTTTTGCTGCAAATGATGCAACCAGCGCCGTCCGCCCTCAAGATGCAGTCGGGTTTGCGGCGTTAAATCGATCAATGTGCCTATCAATCCGCCGCTGCCGGCATTCCAGCCTCTGGCTGCGTCGGCGTTTGCGAACAGCGTATTGTCCAGATACAGATAATTCATCCAGCGCTCGCCGCCCCAAGCCAGTCCAGGTCCGCCCGCCAGGAGCGGCCCGAGCCGACGTTCGCGTCCCAGTGTGCGTTCCAGTCCGAAGCGAACGCGCCAAGAAGCGACCCGATGCCAATCTTGTCGCGGGGCGAGGGACACAATATCCACCGGAACGAAGTGATCCAATTGCCAGCGCTGGCCGCTGCGCTGGCTGGCGCCAAGATCAAAAAAGCGGATTTGTGCGCCCCGGCTGAATCCTTGATCCGGGTCGAGTAAATCGTGATAGGCCGGATGCAGTCGCACGCGCAGCCCCGCCTTTCCGTCAATCCCGCCCGCCTCGATGCCGGCTCGAATGGGTGCATGTCCTTTTTCCGGTGCGGCCGGTTGCGCCGCGCTGGGGAGCTCCAGAGTCGGTAAGGCGCTGCGTTGAGTGTTGATGGCATGAATGCGCGCAAGACCTTCTTCTTCACTAATTTGTCCAGCCTGCCCGCGAAAACTGATGAGCCGTTCGGCAAACTCGAGCATCGCGGCTTCTTGGGTTTCGCCGGCGATCGTGGCAGGAGACTCGCCATCGGCAAGTGAAATTGCTCGGGCACGTTCGGTGTGATTCAAGTGTTGGGCGCGGAACGCCAGTTCCGAACCTGCCGAGGGGCGGTAGCTGACTTTGCGTACAAGCCCTGGCGTATTGACGATGGCGCGGACGGTATCAATCGGGATCGCATTCCAGACAAATTGGTCGCCCAAACGCAGTCCGGGGCGAGCTGCATCCAGCAAAGTCAGCAGCAGGTAGGAACAATTCTCGTCGAAGAACCAGTAATCAAAACGGGTCGCGCCGATTTCCCATGCGTGGCGCAGCAACTGGTCGATTTCATCCGGCTGCAGATCGAGTTCGTATTCCCAGATGTCGCGGCTTTCCATGTCGGTGTATTCGCGCACTTTGACGTAATACGGCGAATTCGACATCGAACCCGGATACATGCCCGCCAAGCCTTTGAGCGCAAAAGTAAAGCCATCGCCGGGATTGGCGTTGGCGGCATAGCTGATTGCATAGGCCAGCAGCCGGGTTTGTTCGGTTTGGTTTTGGGCGTCAATGCGCAAAAGCGTGTGGCCGAACATCGAGGCCGGGCTGTTCATATAGGCCGAAGGAAAAATCAGCGTCGCGCCTTGCGGTTTCAGGGCGGCGATCCACTCGGTCAGTCGCGGGCAGTCTTGTTCGGGCAGACGTAGTGGGTCAAATTGCAGTTTTTCTTTCAGCCAGCGGTAGCGGGCGGCAAAGCGACACTGGGCATATTGCTGGTCTGGCGGGATGGTATCGGTGCTAGAAAAGGCCGCCAGCGCCGCATCCCGTGCCGAACGTCCCGCCGGGCTGATCGCGACGAATTTGCGCCGGGCATCGTCCCAATCCGGGCGGATATGGATATAGCCCGCCCATTCCAGCCGCGACAGCGTGTTGGTCATGGCGCCGCGGGTGACGTGGAATGCCTCGGCCAGCTCTGCCGGGCTGCGT
>CAXYUI010000184.1:0-4440 GCA_964291975.1 uncultured Formivibrio sp.
CCGGCGGCAAACGGCAAATCAGTGCCTGGTCAGCGGCAAGCTGATCCGAGCCAAAAGCCCTTGCGGTTGGGCGGATTCCAGCTCAAAACGTCCACCCAGCCCCGCCACCACCGCATCGACAATAGCCAGACCCAAACCGCAATGCGCCTGCCCAGAACGCGCCGAATCGAGTCGGGCAAAAGGCTGACGCGCTGCCTCGCGCTGATCGTCAGCGATGCCTGCGCCCGCGTCGATCACTTCAATTTGCAGCCAAGCGTCTTCGCGACAGGCGCGCAAGCGCACCGGGGTCGTGCCGTATTCAAAGGCATTGTCGATCAGGTTGTGGATCGCACGGCGCAAGGCGCCAGGGCGAATCGCCAATGTCAGCGCCAGATCATCAGGAATTTCCACGACCAGTCCGCGATCGAGATAATCAGCAGCGACTTCCTGCAAAAACAGAATCAGATCGCGTTCTTCTAGCGCTTCAGCCTCGCCGCCCCGCGCGAACAAGAGGAATTGGTCGATGATGATGTCGATGCTCTCGAAATTGCGCACCACTGCGTCATAGCGCGGGTTGTTTGCCAGTTCGAGTTCAAGCTGCAAGCGCAAACGAGTCAGCGGTGAGCGCAGATCGTGGGCGATCCCGGCCAGCATGATGTTGCGTTCTTCCGAGGATTGGCGCAGGCGCTGCACCATTTGATTGAACTGCGCCACCACGCTGCGCACTTCGCGCGGGCCACGCACGCTCAATTCCTGCGGCTCGCGCGTCAGTCCAACTTTCTGCATGGCCTCGACCAGCCGGCGCATCGGCACTTGCACTTGCCAGAGCAGCAGCATGCCGCCCAGCAGCACCACGGCAAAACCAGCCCAGAATCCGAACCATCGCCAGTCAAAAGGGTTGAGCCCCCTGGGCGGCGGAGGCAAAGCGCCAGGCGGGGGCAAGGGGTGATCGCCGCGCGCGCCGAACGCGGGCTCTGGCGGCGCACCCCGAGCACCATCAGCCCGATCAGCACCGCCCGGCGGCAATGCCCCGTCCCAGTGCGCAGGTGGCAAACGACTTGGCTCGCCGGGCACAGCTTTGGGCTTATCCGACCACTTGCGCAACATATCGAGGGGGTTGGGTACAAACAGCCAGCGCGATTCGGCGGGTTCATCCGAAAGCCGAACCCAAAATCCACGGCGAGAAGCATCGGTGGACTCGCGCAAGTCCGGATCACGCCCCAAAGCCTCTTGTAGATGTTTTTGCAAGCGGGCGAGCTCGCCCGTCGGCTGGCGCGTGTCGCCTTGCGGCGCAGAAGCCAGTTGCACGCCACGGATGGCTTGCAGATCAGCAACTGGAAAGCGCTGGCGCAATTCGTCGATCAGGCGGATTTCATTGGCCAGGCCGCGCACAAGCCCCAACTGGCGCGAATCGTCGATGTGGGCGCGAAACAGCAGCGCCATGGTGGCAAAGCCAGTCACCAGCGCCAGCACCAGCACCAAGGCCAGACGGGTGTAGAGCGAATCGAACCAGCGGCGCATCAATCGTCATTCAGGTCGGGGACAAACACATAGCCAAAGCCCCAGACCGTTTGAATGTATTGCGGATGCGCGGGATCGGGTTCGACCAGTTTGCGCAAGCGGGAGATCTGCACGTCGATGCTGCGCTCGACCGTTTCAGTGCCAGGCCCGCGCGCCAGCTCCAGCAGGCGCTCGCGGGTCAAGGGACGATGGGCGTGGCGGGAAAACGCAGCCAGCAAGGCAAATTCGCCGGAAGTCAGATCGACGCGCTGGTTGCCGCGCCACAGCGCGCGCGTGCCCAAATCGAGACGACAATCGCCAAAAGAGATTTCACCTTCGTCGGGCTTGGGCGCGGCAGCCGGCAAAGCAGTGCGCCGGCGCAAAACAGCCTGGATGCGCGCCGCCAGTTCGCGCGGCACAAAAGGCTTGCCCAGATAATCGTCAGCGCCGCCTTCGATGCCTTCGATGCGGTCTTCGGGCTGATTTTTGGCCGTGAGCATGATGATGGGCACGTCGTCGCTGGCCATGCGGATGCGGCGACACAGCGTGAGGCCATCTTCGCCCGGCAGCATCCAGTCGAGCACCAGCAAGTCCGGGCGTTCGCGCTGCAAGCGGCGCTCGACATCGCGCCCATGCGGGAAAGTGCGGGTTTCGAAGTCCTGTTGCTCAAGGTATTCCTGCAACAAGCTGCGCAATTCGGGGTCGTCGTCGACGATCCAGATGAGAGGTTTTCTGTTCATGGACGCCATTTTATTCAGCTCGACCACCGACGAGCGGCGAAATTGTTACAAAATCAGTCCGCCCCCCGCCCCAAAGCGATATCCACACCGCGATTGGCCAGCTGGTCGGCGCGCTCGTTGAATTCATGCCCGCTATGACCTTTGACCCAGCGCCAGTCGATCTTGTGCTGACGCTGTGCTTCATCAAGCGCCAGCCACAGATCAGCATTCTTGACCGGCTTTTTGTCGGCGGTCTTCCAGCCGTTTTTCTTCCAGCCATGAATCCAGGTGCTGATGCCGTTCTTCACATATTGCGAGTCGGTATGCAGGATGATTTCACACGGGCGCTTGAGCAGGTTCAGGGCGGAAATCACCGCCTGCAATTCCATGCGGTTATTGGTGGTTTCCAGTTCGCCGCCACAAAGTTCTTTTTCCTGCGTGCCGTAGCGCAACAGAGCACCCCAGCCGCCGGGGCCGGGATTGCCCTTGCAGGCGCCATCGGTATAAATCTCAACGATCAATTCAAATCCTTTATTCAGAAAGATGCTTCTCGGCCACCGCAGCCTGGCTGCGCGCGGTCTCGGAAACACGTCGCCATTGCGGCTCAATCACTCGCATCCCTTTGACGCGCTTGACCACATCCAAGCAGTACACGCCGCCAGCAGCCGGCCACCAGCGATCGCCAGCCAACTCAAGAAAACGGGTGCGCTTGAGCCAGTGTTCGCGCTGCACCGGCAGGCTGTAACAGAGGAATTCGCCACCCATGGGTTCCAGATCGAGCAGCGCCAGCCAATCTTTCAGCCGTGGCAAGGCAATCGGATGGCTGCTTTGCCAAGGGGCGATGCCGTTGCTGCTGCGCATTCGACGCAGTCCCCACAAACTCCAGGGATTAAAACCGGTAATCAGGAGACGGCCTTCAGGAACCAGAACCCGCTCCGCCTCGCGCAATACCGCATGCGGATCAACCGAAAACTCCAGCACATGAGGCAAAACCAAGAGATCAATCGATTGATTGGCCAATGGCAGCCGGTGGCTTTCACAACGCAAACCCGCCGTCGCGCTTGCGCCAACGTGTAAACGCCAAGGCATGCGGTTTTCGCGCAGGGCATTGAGCGCGGGCAGACCCAGCTGAACGGCGCGAAAACCAAAAATATCAGTGACCGTGCGATCGAACCAGCCGCTTTCGGCGGCGCGGAGATATTGACCTAGCGGTGTGTCCAGCCACTGGGCAAAATGATCGGGTTTTTCCATGAAACAGGACCTCTGCCGTGTTGAAAATCAATGCCGTGCCTTGCTTCGACGACAATTATATCTGGGTTTTGCATGATGGCCGCGCGGCGATTGCGGTGGATCCGGGCGCCGCTGCGCCGCTCACAGCCTTTCTGGCGCAAGAGGGACTGAGTCTGTCCGCCATTTTGCTGACCCATCGCCATCACGATCATGTAGGCGGCGTAGCGGAACTGAACGCAGCGGGCACGCTGCCGGTATATGGCCCGCATGGCGTCGCAGGCGTCACGCATCCGCTGGCCGATCAAGATCGACTTCAGCTTCTGGGTGCATCATTCAGCGTCATGGCCATCCCGGGCCATACGCGCGAACATCTGGCTTATCGGGTCAACGATGCCCTGTTTTGCGGCGACACCCTGTTTGGCTGTGGTTGCGGCCGCGTGTTTGACGATACTTGGGCCGAAATGTTCGACTCCTTGCAAAAAATCGCCGCGCTGCCGGATGAGACCCTGCTCTATCCGGCGCATGAATACACAGCGGCCAATCTGCGTTTCGCGCGCGCCGTCGAACCGGACAATCCGGCATTAAACACCTACGAAGCCGAAGTCGTTCGTCGGCGCGAACAAGGACAGCCCAGCCTGCCCAGTACGCTGAAAGCCGAAAAGACTTGCAATCCATTTTTGCGCTGCAGCACGCCAGCAATCATCGCGAGCGCCTTGGCTCATGAAGCGCAAAGCACTTCGCCCGAAGCAGTTTTTTGTGCGCTGCGCCGCTGGAAAGACCGCTTTCGCTAACGCCGGACGGAAATTGACAGGCCGGCATCCCCCCCCCTACCATCCGCCCTTGACCTTAAGCCTGATGCCAAGCCAATGATTTTTCGACCCCTTGTTTTTCTGCTGGTGGCATTTGCCGCGGTCACAACGCATGCCAGCGAAACCGAATTCGATCAGGATGAGTCAACTCAGTCCGTACCTGCACTGACCATTGCCAGTGAGATCGCAGCGCTCCCCTCGCC
>CAXYUI010000185.1:0-4439 GCA_964291975.1 uncultured Formivibrio sp.
CGCGTCCAAGCTGGCGCAAGCACGTCGAGCGTGAGACCCGGATAGAGTTCGTGCAAACGGCGGTACAAAGGCTCGGCCATCACGGCGTCGCCGATCCAGGCCGGGGCAACAATCAGGATTTTTTTCATGTAATCCAAGGGTGTATTCAGACTGCCAACAACACAAACGGCGCATTGCGCCGCTTGCTCAGTGTTTCTTGATGACTTCACCGGGTTTGAGCCGGTACTTCGTGCCGCAATACGGGCAAAGCGCTTCGCCCGTGGTCGCCACATCCAGAAAAACGCGCGGATGCGAGTTCCATTTGGCCTGATCGGGCATCGGACAAGTCAGCGGCACATCATGGGCCGTAATTTCGATTTCGCGCTGCGTGTTCTCTTGGGTCATTTTCTAACCTCTCGTTGACAAGCTGAAAAAAGGGGCGCCGAAGCACCCCCTCGCGTCAATCAAGCCAGCGTGCACCAGTCGATATGGTTCGCATCGCGGCCATTGACGATGTCGAAGTAGCGCTTCTGGATCTCGGCCGTGATCGGGCCACGGATGCCTTCGCCGATCGGGCGACGGTCGAGTTCGCGGATCGGGGTGACTTCAGCCGCGGTGCCGGTAAAGAAGGCTTCGTCGGCCACATACACTTCGTCGCGGGTGATGCGCTTTTCGACGACTTGGAGCCCCATTTCCTTGATGACCTGGAACACAGTGTTGCGGGTGATGCCATCCAGACAAACAGTCAGATCTGGGGTGTAAACCTTGCCGTTGCGGATCATGAAGAAGTTTTCGCCCGAACCTTCGGCCACATAGCCGTCGACATCAAGCAGCAGCGCTTCGTCGTAGCCGTCAGCGGCGGCTTCGTCGTGCGCCATGATCGAGTTCATGTAGTTGCCGTTGGCCTTGGCCGTGCACATGGTGATGTTGACGTGGTGGCGGTTAAAGCTCGAAGTCTTGACGCGAATACCCTTTTCCATGCCTTCAGCGCCCAGATAAGCGCCCCACGGCCAGGCTGCGACGATCACGCGCACGTCTTTTTTGGGCGGTGCAATACCGAGTTTTTCCGGGCCGTAGAAAGCCATCGGACGCAGGTAGCCGGATTTCAGGCCGTTTTCACGGATCACGGCGCGCTGGGCTTCGTTGAGTTCTTCTTTGGAGAACGGCAGAGTCATGCCAACGATCTTGGCCGAACGGAACAGGCGGTCAGTGTGGTCTTGCAGACGGAAAATCGCCGCGCCCTTGGCGGTTTCATAAGCGCGCACGCCTTCGAAGACGCCCATGCCGTAGTGCAGGGTGTGGGTCAGTACATGGGTGGTTGCTTCGCGCCACGGTACAAGCTTGCCGTCATACCAAATCACGCCGTCACGATCTGCCATCGACATCTGGGGTTCTCCTGTCTCTTGAAAGAGGGCGCGCCCGCGCCCGATAAGCCGAAGATTTTAACCCAAATAGTCAGACTACGCGCGCCTGCGCTGCGAATCAGTCAGGCGGAAAAGTCCGCCTCAAACCCGCCCATAAGCGCGAATAAAGACATCGACCGCACGCTGCACGGCATCGCGCGTGGGGGGCAAAGCCTCACGATCAAATGCGCCAAACAGCAAGGGTTCCATGATTTCGGATTTCAAGAGACTAAAAAGATGACGCGCAGCCACTGGCGCATCGAGTTCGCGCAATTTACCCAACGCCACGCAGCGCGACAGATACTCAGCCACTTTGGCACCGCCATCGCAAGGGCCGCGATCATAAAAGCGCTTGCCGATGTCGGTACGGCCAGATTCAGCGAACAGCACGCGCTGCGCCGCAATGACCTTGGGCTGGGCAATGAAATTGATCAGGGTTTCGCCAAATTGCTGCAAGGTTTCACGCAGATCATCTTGCGGATTCAGACCGTCGAACAGCTTGCGGATGTCCGCTTCAGCAAAACGATGCATCACTTCCAAAAACAGCTCTTCCTTGGAAGCGAAGTAGTTGTACAAGGTGGCTTTGGAGCCACCAACCCGCGCGGTGATTTCCGACATGGATGTCAGCTCGAAACCTTTTTCGCGGAAAGCTTCTTCCGCGACATCCAGAATGGCTTGCCTGCGACTTTCGCACTTAACCCTCATCTGCATTCCCATAGTTATTAACCACTTAGGCGCAAGTCTCCTATCGACAGCCCAAGACTGTCAATCAAAACTGTACCAAGCGGTTTACAAATGAGTCCTTTTGTGTACACAGCGCAAAGCCGGATTCGACTGCTTTTTTCGCTTTTTCTTACAATTTTTCGCCATTCACCTCCCCCTGCGCGCCCCAGTGCTGGCTACAGCGCCGGCGGCTTTTTGCCAAGTTGGCAAGTCGCACAATCCAACTAATCACACCCCCACAAGGCCTGAATTTGTACTGAGCGGTACAGTTTACTATTGACGCCGCCTTACACCGAAGCGCAAACTGTACTCATTGGTACAGTTAAGGAATACAACCGTGGATTTTCAGCCTGCAAGCCGAGCAACCCTGCTGATTGCCAGCGTGGTCGCGCTCAGCGCCTGCGCCCCCCTGCCCAAGCTCACCGCGCAGCCGCCGATCAAGTCGGCCAGCGCATGGAGCGCGACACAGCATTTCCAGAATCAAACCGCCAACTGGCCGACCGATGCGTGGTGGCAAGCCTATGGCGATGCGCAACTCAACACACTGATGAATGAAGCACTCGCCGGTGCGCCAAGCTTGGCCATCGCCCAGGCGCGACTCAACCGCGCCAGCGCTGGCGTGGAAATCCGCGATGCAGCAACCGGGCCGCAAGTGTCGGCCAACGGCAGCGCCACCATCCAGAAGCAAAGCTACAACTACCTGACTCCGAAATCGGCGCTGCCCCAAGGCGAACATGGCTATGCCCGCGCCACGCTGGATTTCAACTGGGAAATCGACTTTTGGGGGCGCAATCGCGCCGCACTGGCCGCCGCCACGTCCGATCTGACGGCCGCGCAAGCTGAAGCAGCGCAGGCCCGACTGATGCTGACCACTTCGATCGCCAGCGCCTATGCCGAACTGGCGCGCCTTTTTGCCGCCGAGGACACCGCGCGCGCCGCGCTGGATATGCGCAGCAAAACCGCCACGCTCTTTCGTGAACGCTATGACCATGGTCTGGAAACGCTAGGCAGCGTGCGTCAAGCCCAAGCCCGTCATTCCGCCGCGCAAGCCCAAATGCTGGCGGTGCAGGAACAATTGCAATTGCAGCGCAACCGCATTGCCGCCTTGATGGGCCAAGGCCCGGATCGCGGTCTGAATCTGACCCGCCCGCAGATCGACCTCGCCAAACCGATGGGCTTGCCCAAGTCGGTTGAAGCCAACCTGCTTGGCCGCCGCCCGGACATCGTCGCCGCGCGTCTGCGCGCCGAAGCGGCAGCAAAACGCATCGACGTGGCGCAAGCCGAGTTTTATCCAAACGTGAATCTGAACGCCTTCTTTGGCGCGCAATCGCTGGGCGTCGGCAATCTGCTCAAAGCCGGCTCCAATATCGGCAGCATCGGCCCGGCGGTTTCCCTGCCGATCTTCAATGGCGGCCGCCTCAAAGCCCAGCTCAAAGGCGCGCGCGCCGATTACGACGAGTCGGTAGCCAATTACGAGCAGACCGTCACCCAAGCCTTGCAAGCCGTGGCCGATGCTGCGGTGAGCCAGCGCGAGTTGTCCGGCCAGCTCGGCCACACGAATGATGCGGTCAATGCAGCGCGCGAAGCCTGGCAGATCGCCAGCCGCCGCTACGAAGGCGGGCTGTCGAACTACATCGACGTGCTCACTGCCGAGGACACCCTGCTCGCCAATCAGCGCAGCCTCACTGATCTGCAATCGCGCGCTTTCATGCTCGACGTAGCCATGATTCGCGCGCTCGGCGGCGGCTTTGACGCCAAGTAAAAACTGATGAACCCCTGCCCCGCGCTCATTGAAGCCGCCATTCGCCGGCGCGCCGGGCACTGATCCCGATACAAGGAAAAGCAATGACTCAATCCACCCCCAATACTCAGCGCCGTCGCCTGTTTGCCCTGCTCGCCGCCGCCTTGGCGCTGGGCGCCATCGGCACCGGCGTTTACTGGTACACCCACGGCTCGCGCTATGTCTCGACCGATAACGCTTACGCGGCCGCTGAAGTCGCCATGGTCACGCCATCCGTGGGCGGCACGATCAAGGAAGTGCGCGTAATCGACACGCAAAAGGTCAAAAAGGGCGACATCCTGGTGGTGATCGACGACACCGACGCTCGCCTCGCGCTGCAACTGGCCGAAGCCGAATTTGGCCGCGCCGTGCGCAAGGTACGCGGCCTGCAAGCCACCGATTGGCGGGCTGGCTTCGTCGAAAAAAATTTCCGAGTAGCACTCGTCGGAAGCGATGATGAAACCGTATTTGTCGGAGAGCGCGAACAGCGTCTTCCAGTCAGCCAGCGACAGCACCTTGCCGGTCGGGTTGCCCGGCGAGCAGACGTAGAACAA
>CAXYUI010000186.1:0-4333 GCA_964291975.1 uncultured Formivibrio sp.
TTTCATTTACGATCCACGACCGGGCTGCGCACGCTTTTCAGATCGCTTTTGAAACCGCGATATTCATTCACGATATAGAGCGGGCGGCGTGTGACTTCGTGGTAAGTGCGGCCGACATATTCGCCCAGAATCCCGACGCAAATCAGCTGCACCCCGCCCATGAAGAGCACGGTAATCATCAGCGCCGTCCAGCCTTCCACCCAGATGTCGGTGAAAAGACGCAAACCCAGCGCATAAAGAATGCCCAGCAAGGCCAAGGCCGAGGCAAACATGCCGAGGCTGATCGCCATCTGCAAAGGCTTGGTCGAGAAAGACAGAATCCCGTCGGTGGCGAACTTCACCATCTTGCGCAGCGGATATTTGCTCTCGCCGGCAAAACGCTCGGCGCGCTTGTAGGGCAGCGCAAACTGACGGAAGCCGACCCAGCTCACGAGGCCGCGCACAAAGCGGTCGCGTTCCGGCATGGCGGCGAGCGCATCGACGACCTTGCGATCCATCAGACGGAAGTCACCCGTATCGAGCGGGATCGGCACATCCGAGAGCTTGTTGAGCACGCGGTAAAAAGCGCGCGCGGTGGCGAGTTTAAAAGCCGATTCGCCCGGACGCTCGGTGCGCGTGCCGTAAACCACCTGATAGCCCTCGCGCCACTTGGCGACCATCTCGTGCACGACTTCGGGCGGATCTTGCAGGTCAGCGTCGATCAGCACCACCGCGTCGCCAGCCGCCGCATCGACGCCAGCCGTCACCGCGATCTGGTGACCGAAATTGCGCGCAAAAGCGACCACGCGGAAATCCGGGTCTTGTTCTTGCGCGGCATACAGGAGTTCCAGCGTGCGGTCGCGGCTGCCGTCATTCACAAAAATGAATTCGACATCCAGATCGACCAAGCCTTCGCGGAAAGCCTTCAGGCGCTTGATGGTTTCGCCGATCACTTCTTCCTCGTTGTAACAGGGGATGACGATCGACAAGAGTTGCTTGGCCATGGGGTTCTCCTCAGTACACCTTGTAAATGCGCGTATTGTCGCGCTCATTCGAAAACACCAGCGGGAAGGTCTCTTTGAGCAGCGGCTCGTTGAGATGGTATTCGCGCGATTCACGCACCGCGTTATCGACCACGATGAAACGGATGCCCTGCTCGCGGGCGATTTGCTTCATTTCTTCGCTGCTGGTGGTGCTGTAAATCCGATTGCGCAGCGGTTCGCGCGCCCGGGTATCGTAACCTGCCGACCACGCATAATACGGCCAGCCGTAATAAATCTTGCGCCCCGCCACCTGCACCGGATGCAGCACCGACCAGTCAGTCAGGAAGACGTCGCCAGGCTGGCTGTTTTGCTTGACCCAAGCGGTCACCGGATGGCGCAGATCCACAACGACCCGGTTGCGGTTGATGT
Organism: uncultured Formivibrio sp.; assembly: GCA_964291975.1. Taxonomy (GTDB): domain Bacteria; phylum Pseudomonadota; class Gammaproteobacteria; order Burkholderiales; family Chitinibacteraceae; genus CAXYUI01. The sequence goes on from CAXYUI010000186.1 coordinate 1,392, forward strand.
TGTAAAGCGTCAACAGATCAACCAGGCCAGTGACGATCAACAGCGAAAACATCACGCCAGCCAGCAGCCGCAATTCGCGCGCGCCGCCCGTCCACCAGCGGTGAATCAGCCAGGCCACCGGCATATTCAGGAAAATGACTGCAATCATGATGAACTTGTGATTGGCATTCACATCCGGCGTCAGCGTCATCGTCGCGGCAAAAAGCAGCGGCGCAAGGAAAGCCAGCATCAGCGCGCGCCAGCCTTTGGGCACAACCAGCACGGCCAGCGCCAGCATCAGCGGCAACACGCCGAGCAGCTCAACGAAGTAAGCCAGAATGCCGGCCAGACTCTTGTTCTGGGCCAGAAAACCAACCGTGAATTCGGGCTTTACCGCCGAGACTTCCGCGCCGATGAACAGCGCAGATTGCAGTTGCGCCAAACCGACCGCCAGCACGGCCACAATCAGGAATTCGAGTTTGTGCTTGGCAAAGATCGCCATCACAAAGAGGATCAGCAAGGCCGCGATCAGCACTGCGCCATTCCAGAAACCGATCGCGCCCAGCAAAGTGCCGACCACCAGCGCGCGCATCCAGCTTTCCGGCCACCAGGCATTCCAGCGACCAAAACTTTCGCGCATAACGAGCGCCAGACGCTGGCGACGCGAGCACGGCGGCTGCGCGGCTTCTTGCGCTTGTGCTTCGAGTACGGTTTCAGCGATTTCGCTGATGAGCGGCGCGGTATCACTCTCGGATGCAGAATCCGCCGGCCGATCTTGCATGGGCAAATCGACTTGCGGCACAACGATCTCAGCCGCAGCTTGCGCGGCTTCGACAAAATCACTCTCGGCCGCTTCAACCGCTTGCGGCTCGACAACCACCGTCTGCGCAGCCGGCTCCAGCGCGGGTTCAGCATCGGCCGCCACCCCCTCGGCGGGGGGGGGTTGTGGCAGCGGCGGGCTGGCCGGCTGTTGCAAAGCCAGCACCCACTTGCGCAACAGCGGCAGCATCACCAGCAAGACCAGAATCAGAACCGACAAGGAAAATGCGAAATGGCGCTGATTGGCGTACACATTCTGCGCCCACAAGCCCCAGGCTTCATTTTGCGTTTTGCCGATATGCTCGCCCACGTTCCAGAAGCGCTCCCAGGCATTGCCTTCGTTGAGGATCTGCTTGAGGAAGGTAAAGAAGGCAAAGGAGCTGCGGAAGATAAAGAGACAGCCGACCAGCACGCCAATCGCCCGCTTGCCGGAAAGATGCACGGCCAGCGCATAGAGCAGCATGAACAGCGCGCTCAGCGACAAGAGGCTGGGCAGATTGAGCGCGAAATCGATGCGCAGACCCAGCGCTTCCAGCGTGGCCGCCATGAACTGGAACAGGAAGTGATAGCGGATATTGCCGGCCGGGAAATGCGGGTATTCGGTGGGGAAGTTATCGCCAAACGAGAAAGAGCGGATCACCGCCAGATGCGGGCCGAAATCGCTCCAGACCGAAAAGCCGACTTTCAGCTCATGTCCGACCACGATCATGGTGAAAAAGGCGATAAGGCTCGCCATCAACAAAGCGGCCAGCGTGTAGAGCTTTTCCAAACGATTGCGGCGGGTAAAACCTTGAGCGGCCTGGCGAATTTTCTCACCCAGACCGGCAATCTGCCCTCTGGCCAGCCACAGCGCCAGCACCGTAAAAAAGCCCAGCGAGACATGCGCGCCCAGCAGCATCGGCTTGGCGCTGACTTGCAAAATCAGGCACAAGAAATAGGTGACCCACGTCATCACCAGCGAGCCAATCAACCAAGCGGCTGGCAAAGCCACCATCCAGTCCGGCACGCGCGCGCCTTCGGCCTGCCAGCCTTCCTGCTGCGAAATCGTCAGCAATCCCGGCAGAAAACGGCGCAACAGGGCTTGTCCTATCAACACCGCGATCAACAAGTACACCAATCCAAGCATGAACACTCCCTCCTTTTTTATTCTGACTGCCGACTCAGGCTTGCGGGCCGCCAGCGCGCTCACTGACGAGATAGCGCGGCCGGCCTTTGACTTCGTCGTAAATGCGCGCGAGATAAGTGCCGATGATGCCCAGACTGAACATCAGCGCGCTGCCGATGATGAGCTGCAGCATGATCACCGTGGTAAAGCCGCTAAAGGCTTCCCCGTGAAATTTCATGTAAAGGGTATGAATCGCCAAGAGCAGCGAGCCGATGAAAAACACCCCGCCCAGGGCGGTGATGATCTGCAGCGGCATGGACGAAAACGCGGTGATCGCCGAGAAAAACAGTTTGGCGAGTTTCACCGGCGACCATTTGCTGACGCCTTCGACGCGATTGGCCACTTCAAACAGCAAACTCGTGCGCCGGAATCCCACCCAGGCCGCCATGCCCCGGAAGAAAGTGTCGCGCTCTTTCATCTGCCGCCAGGCTTCCAGCGCGCGCGCATCGAGCAGTTTGAAATCCGATGCGCCGCGCAGATCAAAGCCGGTGAGCTTCAGAAACAGCCGGTAAAAGAGCTTGGCGCCCAGCTTGTAGCCGAGCGCTTCTTGCCCGCGCGAGGATTTCACGCCATCGACAATGTCCCAGCCTTCCTCACACCACAGGCGCACCATGTCAGGAATCAGCTCGGGCGGATGTTGCAGGTCGGAATCCATCACCACGCAAGCCTGCCCCTGTACGGCGTCCAGCCCGGCGCACAGCGCAGCTTCTTTGCCGAAATTGCGCGACAAGCGCAAGGAGCGGACTTGCGGGATATCGTCGGCCAGCTTTTTGAGCGCAGCCCAGGTATTGTCGCGCGAGCCGTCGTCGATCAGGATGAATTCATGCGCAATCGCGTTGCGGATCAGCACGCCACGCACGGTTTCGATGCTGTTGCGGATGTGCGGGCCTTCGTTGTAGACCGGAATCACGATAGAAATCAGCGGGCTATCCATTATTTCACCTGTAAACCAGCCATTTGTAGATGCCGAAATTCCACA
>CAXYUI010000187.1:0-4236 GCA_964291975.1 uncultured Formivibrio sp.
TCGCCTGCCCCTGCGCGCTCGGGCTGGCCACGCCAACTGCCGTGACCATGGGCGTTGGACTCGGCGCGCGACGCGGCATTCTGTTTCGCAACGCCAGCGCGCTCGAATCAGCGGCCAAGCTCACGGCCATCGTGCTCGACAAAACCGGCACGCTCACCAGCGGCGAGCCCGAAGTCGCCCATATCTGGCCAGAACAAGGGTTCAACGCCGACGGGCTTTTACAGCTCGCCGCCAGTCTGGAAGCCGGTTCCGAGCACCCGCTGGCGCGCGCGCTGATCGCCGCCAACCGCCGTGAACTCTTGCCGGTTTCCACCTTCCACGCCATCGCCGGCATGGGCGTCGAGGGCGAGGTGGGCAATCGCCATGTGCGCATCGGCGCGCCCTACTGGGCCACGCCCGGCTGGCAAGGTGCTGCGCTGAAAACCGAAGAATCGGGCCTCACCCTGATCACCATCGCCATCGACGATCATCCGGCTGGTGTGATCGCGCTGCGCGATGCGCTGCGCCCGACCTCCAAAACGGCGATTGCGCGCTTCAAGGCCATGGGGCTGGAAATCGTGATGCTGACCGGCGACAACCAATCGACCGCCGAGGGCGTCGCGCGCGAGTTGGAGATCGAGCGCTATGCCGCCGAAGTGCGCCCCGGCGACAAGGCGCATCTCGTGGCCGCGCTCAAAGCCGAAGGCCACCGCGTCGGCATGGCTGGCGACGGTGTCAACGACGCGCCTGCGCTCGCCGCGGCGGATGTCAGCTTTGCGATGGGCGCAGGCAGCGATGTCGCCATTGCCGCCGCCGACGTCACCCTGATGCACAACGATCTGAACCACGCGGCTGCGGCCATCGAGCTTTCGCGTGCCACGCTGAAAAAGATCCGCCAGAACCTTTTCTTCGCCTTCATCTACAACGTGCTCGGCATCCCGCTCGCTGCATTCGGGCTACTCAACCCCGTCATCGCAGGCGCAGCGATGGCGCTGAGTTCAGTGTCGGTGGTGACCAATGCGCTGCTGTTGAAAAGATGGAAGTGAAGTGGTGAGGGGTTAGGTGTAAAAGCCAAACCTCCTCACCCCTAACTCCTCACTCCTCCCACCCAACCAAGGAACCTGCCATGCAAACCACCGAAATCCGTATCGAAGGCATGAGCTGCGGCGGCTGTGTCGCCAATGTCACCCAAAAACTGCAAGCGCTCAAAGGCGTGGCCAGCGTGGAAGTCACGCTCGCGCCGGGGCTCGCTAAAGTCGGCTTTGACGAGAGCGCGATCTCGCAAAGCGATCTGGAAAACACCATTGAAGAAGCGGGATTCGATGTCGTCCGCTGAATGCTGCCAGAGCGAAAAAACCGTGATCCGCGAGGATAAGGCCAAGCTTGTCGCGCGGCTCAAGCGGATCTCGGGTCAGGTCGGCGGCATCACGCGCATGGTCGAAGAAGACCGCTACTGCGTCGACATCCTCACCCAAGTCGCGGCCGCCAAGTCAGCGCTGGACGCGCTCGCGCTGCAACTGCTCGAAAGCCACGCACGCGGCTGCGTGAGTTCGGCGATTCGTGAGGGCGATGGCGAAGCGGCGATTGCCGAACTCGTTGATGTGATCAAGAAAATTCGCGGCTAGCAACAGATAGGCGTAGCCCGCTTGCATTGTGCCGATCTGGCAATGCGCCTATACTGCGCCGGCCGCGCACCCCAGTCTCGCGCGGCGTCCCCCGATTTATCTTCCCCATCTGCCTTTGACTGGCGCCTGCACGGGCGACAGGCCGATACCCTCCCTTTCTGGAGTTTGCATGTCTTTTGCCGCACTCGGCCTCGCCGACGAGCTTGTTCGCGCCGTCGCCGAAAAGGGCTATACCGAGCCCACCCCGATTCAATCCCAAGCCATTCCTGCCGTACTGGCGGGTGGCGATTTAATGGCCGGCGCGCAGACCGGCACCGGCAAGACCGCCGGCTTTACCCTGCCCATTTTGCAAAATCTGCTGACCAAACCAGTCGAGCATAAAAAAATCCGCGTTCTCGTCTTGGTGCCGACCCGTGAGCTGGCCGCGCAAGTACAAGAATCCGTGCGCGATTATGGCAAGTTCACCAAGATCACCTCGCTGGTGATGTTTGGCGGCGTCAGCATCAATCCGCAAATGCAGGCTTTACGCAAACGCATCGATATCTTGGTCGCCACGCCGGGTCGTCTGCTCGATCATGTGAGCCAGCGCAGCGTCGATCTTTCGCATGTCGATACATTGGTGCTGGACGAAGCTGACCGCATGCTCGACATGGGCTTTATCCGCGACATCAAGAAAATCCTCGCCCTCTTGCCCAAGAATCGCCAGAACCTGCTGTTTTCGGCCACCTTCTCGGACGAGATCAAAGAGCTGGCCGACGGCCTGCTGAACAACCCGGCGCTGATTGAAGTCGCGCGCCGCAACGCCACCGCCGAAACCATTTCGCAGCGCGTTTACAAGATCGACCGTGACCAGAAGCGCCAACTGCTGGCGCATCTGATTAAAGAAAACAACTGGCATCAAGTGCTCGTTTTCACGCGCACCAAACATGGCGCCAATCGTCTGGCTGAGCAACTGAACAAAGAAGCCATCACCGCGATGGCGATTCACGGTAACAAGAGCCAAGGCGCCAGAACGCGCGCGTTGGCCGAGTTCAAGTCGGGTGATTTGCAAGTGCTGGTGGCGACCGATATCGCTGCGCGCGGCATCGACATTGCCGAGCTGCCGCATGTGGTGAACTACGAGTTGCCCAACGTGCCGGAAGATTATGTGCACCGCATCGGCCGCACTGGCCGCGCGGGCGCCGAGGGTGAAGCGGTTTCGCTGGTTTGTGTGGATGAGCTCAAACTGCTGGCCGACATCGGACGCAAGATCAAGCGCGAGATTCCGTCGAGCACACTAGAAGGTTTCAGTTTCGATCCCAAAGCCAAACCTGAACCCATTCAGAACGGCCGAGGCCCGCGCCAGCCTTCACTGCGCCAGCATCAGGGACGGGGCCGCGCCGGTGACAAAGCCGCCAGTCCATTCAAAGACAACAAATCCCCGCGCGCGCCCAAGCCTGCCGCAAACAGCAGCAAGCCACAGGAAGCCCGGCGCAAACCTGCAGCGCAGCCACACGGTGAAATCGATGGCAATCGGGTAAAGGGTCATTCTGCGCGCGAAGTGAATGGCAATGTCCCGCCGCCTCCGCCTAAAGAAATCAACGGCAACGTGGCGCCGCAAAACCGCCCACGCAATGTGCCAGCCCTGTTGGGCGGCGGCGCGCGCAAGAGCGGTGGCGGGCGTCACCACTGATCACAGGCAAAACAGCGCCCCATGGTTTCTGGCAGCCCAGAAAACCATGGGGCGTATTCATAACTAACGCATCAGCCATAAAAAACCCGGCAAGCAAATGCCTGCCGGGTCATGACTGGATCAAAAAACCACCCTATTACAGGTGATTTTCCGAAATAGCCCTTACTTGTTATTGAACTCGTAAAGACGGTTAACCGGGAAAGTGGCCATTTCTTTGCCAAATTTAACGGTTTGCGGATTCACCGAATCAAAAGGACGGTTCGTGGAAGCTGCTTTATTCCATGGTGCAAGCGGATCAATATGCTTGCCAATTTCGGAATCACGAATCACGACCATGCCGTTGGGCAGATAGGCTTTGCCATCCTTGGCCATATAAGGCGAGCTGCCTTCGTCCCACGAACGACCCAGGCTGATCTTCTTGCCATCCTTGTTGGTATCGCTAGTGAACTTCGAATTGGTCACCAAATAGCCATACGGATAAATCTGCGGATGGCTCGGCGCGAACACATAGCCGCCTTCAGCACCAACGCGATCCGTCACTGACTTGAATTCAACCTTGTCGAACACAGCCACTGCGCGGCCGAACACGAAGTCGACATCGCCTTCAACATAGCTATTCGTCACAAAAACGCGGTTAATCAGACCCATGTCTTTGGATTTGACCATCAGCGTATCTTGGTTACCCAGAAGACGAACGTTCTCCAGAATCACCTTGTCGCCACGCGTATTAAGCGCCACGGCTTGCGGGCCCTTCTTGCTGACGTTTTCGTCGTAATCGTTGGCAACCGTAATATTCTTGGCCTGGAAAGCATCCGAATAAGCGAGGAAAGTCGAGCTGCCGCTGGTGCCATAAGAATCAGCGCCTTTACGGCCTTCGCAGGCGTTCAAGACCAGATCTTTTTCTTTAGGCGAACTATTGGCTTTGTTTTCAACGATGACCACCTTGCTGGCATCGGCATC
>CAXYUI010000188.1:0-4215 GCA_964291975.1 uncultured Formivibrio sp.
GCCTTCCACCTTGGGTGTGTAATCGAGCGCACGCGCATCGACATCAAACGCCTGCCCGCTCGCATAACCCACCGCGACGATCAGCCCCGCGGGCTTGCTGCCTTTTTCCTGCCGCCACACCGCGCTCTCGCCCACCGATTTGGGTTTGATGCGCACGCCTTCCATGGCCGGGAAACTCGCCATCCCATCGAGCATCCACAAGACCGGATATCCGCCAGCAGGCGCTGGGCCGGCCGGTTCGGCAATCAGGATGCGGTAGGTCTGGCCGGTGATCTTCGAGGCCAGATCAAAGCTGTAACTGTGCGAGAGCTGCACCGGCCGCCAGCTTTGCGGAGTCGGTTCGGGCGCGGCGTGAGCAAAGGTCATCGTCATCAAAAGCAAAATCCAGAAACGCATGGTTTTCCTTTATAGAGGCAAGGCTTTATCAGCCACGACGAGCGTGCCGCCTTGCGAGCAGCGCTCGACGCGGCCTTCGATGTGATAGGCCGCGCGCAACACCGCCGGCGTCATGGCCTCGCCTGGTGTGCCGTCAGCGAGTAACTGCCCGTTCGAGAGCACCAGCACACGGTCGCAAAAACGCAGCGCGAGGTTGAGATCGTGGATCGCCAGGAGCGCCAGCGCGCCGCGCTGACGCGCCTCTTCGCGCACGATGTCGAACACCGCCAGCTGCCAGCGTGGATCAAGCGCGCTGGTGGGCTCGTCAAGCAACAAGACCTGCGGCTGGCGCACAATGAGCTGCGCCAGACCCACGAGTTGGCGTTGCCCGCCCGAGAGCTGATTCAGGCGGCGCAAGGCGATGTGGGCGAGCCCCAGCCGGTGGAAACGCGCTTCGATTTCGGCTTCAGCCGCACGGGCATCGCGGCGGGTGGTGCGACTTGCCGCCAGCACCGCTTCCCAGGCGTAGAGCGAGCTGCCCAGCGGCAGGGTTTGCGGCAGATAGGCCACCAGCTTGCGGCGACGATGCTCGGGCAGCGTAAAGAGCGATTCACCACCCAGCATCCCCTCGCCCGCCATCGGCGCCAGCTGGCCCGCGAGCGTGCGCAAGAGCGTCGACTTGCCCGCCGCATTGGCGCCAACGAGCGCCACCAGCGAACCGGGCGCGATCTCGGGCACATTGAGGTTGTCCAGAACCAGTTTGTCGCGGTAGCCACAGGCAAGGCTCCGCAGCGCAAGGCCTGAAGTCGGATTTGGGATCACAGCGACCTCCTTTGCAACAGGATCAGCGCCAGAAAGAGCGGCACGCCAATCAGCGCGGTGACGATGCCGACCGGCAGAATCAGCCCCGGCACGATGGCCTTGCTGGCAATCGAGGCGAGCGACAAGACCAGCGCGCCGGTCAGTGCCGCGCCGGGCAGGAAATAACGGTGGTCTTCGCCAATCGCCAGCCGGGTCAGGTGCGGGGCGACCAGACCGATAAAGCCAATCGCGCCGACAAAGGCCACCGCAATCGCGGCCAGCAAACTCGCGCGCAAGAGCGTGACCATGCGCAGGCGCTCAACCGCGATGCCCAGCGCCCGGGCCTGCTCTTCGCCTGCGCACAGGGCGGTCATCGCCCAGGCATTAGCCAGCGACCAGGGCAGGCAGATCGCCAGCACCACCGCAATCAAACCGATCCGCGTCCAGTCAGCACGCGCCAAGGAGCCCATGCTCCAGAACACGATCTGCTGCAAGGAACCCGCATCGGCAATGAACTGAATCACCGACACCAAGGCGTTGATTGCAAACGACATCACGATGCCAAACAGCACAATCGCGCCGGTGGTGCCGCCAAAGACGCGCGCGAGCAGCTGCACGACCAGCGCGCAGGCTGCTGCACAGACAAAGGCCGAGCCGCCGACGGCCAGATCGGCAAAGAGCCCACCGCCCACACCAAACACCACCGCGAGCGCCGCACCCAGTGTCGCAGCCGCAGTGATGCCCAGCGTCATCGGGCTGGCGAGCGGATTGCCCAGACCCGTTTGCATTTCCGCGCCAGCAAGGCCCAGCGCCGCGCCGACCAGCACCGCCATCACGGCATAGGGCAGGCGGATGTCCCACAGGATCACGCGAACGCCATCATCGATCGTGGCCGGATGAAGCAGGCCGCGCAGCACGGTTGCCAGATCCAGTCCGGCCGGGCCGTTGGCCACGTCAGCGAGCAGCGAGGCCGCCAGCAGCACAAGGCAAACCAGCAAGATGGCCATGCGGCGCAGGTGGATGCGCGCATAGGATTGCAGCAGAGACGTCATGGCAGGCTCGCCCAGTAAGTGCCGGTCAGCGGCACGGGCTGGAAGCGCTGGTACAGGGTGGCGAGCGTGGCATTGGGATCGAGCTTGGCGAAACGCTCCGGATGAAGCCAGCGCGCAAAGGCCTGCACGGCGACCACATTCAGGGGCGAATCATAAAAATGGTGCCAGATCGCGTGCGCGCGCTTTTGCTTCACGGCACGCAAACCGCTGATGCCGGGGCGTTGCAGGCTCCGTGCGAGCGAAGCTTCCACATCCGCCTTGCCCGCCTGCGCCCCCATCAGGATGCGGCGTGGTGCGGTGGTGACGAGGGTGCTATTGCCAATCGCCGTGGCGATGTAAACATCAGGCTGGCGCGTCAGCAGGTATTCCAGATTGACCGTGCCAACTTCGCCCGGCACCAGCGCGCGCGCCAGATTGTCGCCGCCCGCCGCGTCAATAAAGCGCCCCATCATGCCGCCGACCATGGTTTCACAGCATTCTTCGCGCAGACCGACGCGGCTTTCCAGAAACACCGTCGGCTTCTTGGTGACGCCCTTGAGGCCTTCGCTCACGCGGGCGAGCTCGCCGTTGTAAAAGTCGACATAGGCGCGCGCAGCGGCTTCGCGGCCGAGTAGCTCGCCTAAGAGCTTCATGCTTTTGGGCGCATTGACGAGTGGATCATTGCGAAAGTCGATAAACACCACCGCAACGCCTGCAGCATTGAGCCGGTCAATCACGCCCTGGTCTTTGAGCGAGGGGCCGTGGCCGGCGATGCCGAAAACCGCCACCTGCGGCTTGAGCGCAATCGCCGCCTCGGCGCTGAAGCTTTCCGACGAGGTCTGACCCACGCGCGGCAGCTTGCCAATCGCCGGAAAATGCTTGAGATAGAGCGCGTAATTATCCGGATCAAGGCGCTCGAACTCGCCCATGGTGCCGACCACTTTCTGCGGCAGGGCTTTGCCCTCCAAAAGGCCCAGCGCAATCAGAAAACGGCCTTCGCCCAGAATCAGGCGCTCGACGCGATCAGGCACACTCACGGTGCGACCGGCCACATCCACGATCTGGCGCGCCTGGGCCGTCGCCGCCAGCAGCACCATCAATCCGATCAACAGTTTTTTCATGGCATTTCTCAATGGAATGTGAGGGGTGAGGAGTTAGGGGTGAGGTGGAGTACGGTGCGCAACGCGTTGTCTGAAAACCCGCACGGCGCAATTCGCAACGCTCATTGACGCCCTACAGCACCTCCGCAGGGCGCATTGCGCCCTACGATTCCAACACACTCAGAACTTGTAACTCACATCCAGGCGCAGATCGCGGCCCGGTTCGGCCATACCCAGATACTTCTTGTTGGCGTTGTTGTACGAGTAAGAAGCCTGGTCGTAGTAGTACTGATCAAACACGTTCTTGACCGCAAAACGCACCGTCACCGTGTCGCGCCCTGTCGGCTGCCAGTTCACGTTTAGATCGTGCACGCCGTAGCCCGCCTTGGTGTAGCGCACCGCATTGTTGTCGGCCGCCGTGGTGTCAGACGCCTCGACAAAACGCGCCGCCCAGCCGAGTTCCAAATTGAAGCGCTTGAGCGCGTAATCAGCACCCAGCTTCCAGGTGCGGCCGGTGCTCGTGCCCAGGCCCATATCGCCATCGCTGAGCGCACGATCACCGAGCTTCGATTTGGTCTCGGCTACGCCGGAACTGAGTTTGAAATCGCCCCAAGTCTTGGCGCCCGAGAGCTCATAACCGTGGCTTTTCACATCGCCCAGATTGGTGCGCAGCGCCTTGATCGCGGCCGTGGCGTCGTAGCGGATGCCGATGTAGTTGTCGATGCGGGTGCGAAAGACTGAGCCTTTCACCATCCAGCTCGCGCCCTTGTATTCGGACGAGAGATCGATCGTTTGCGATTCTTCCGGCTTGATCGCCTTGTCGGTCAGGTACACCGCAGTGCCCGGGCCGACGTCGATCAGATAGGCCTCGATCGGGCCTGCGCCACGGAAAGCTTCGGCATAAGAAA
>CAXYUI010000189.1:0-4206 GCA_964291975.1 uncultured Formivibrio sp.
ATTGGTAAACGGCGTTTGCGTGCCCCAGCGGCCCGGTACGTTCAGGTTGTAGATCAGCCCTTGCATGAACTGGCGCACTTGCGTGTAGCTCAAGCCATCTGCGCGCACGAAGGCTGCCATATAGGTATCAAAAGAACTAAACGCTTGTGCCCCGGCCCATTCGTTTTGCAGCGTGCCGAGGAAATTGACGATCTGGCCGACCGCAGCCGAGAAATGCTTGGGCGGTTTGGCTTCGATCTTGCCCGGCACGCCGTTGAAGCCTTCGTGCAGCAGGCGGCGCAGCGACCAGCCGGCGCAATAGCCAGCCAGCATGTCCAGATCGTGGATGTGGAGCGCGCCCGAACGGTGCGCATTGCCGATTTCCGGCGGGTAAACATGATTGAGCCAGTAATTGGCCATCACCTTGCCGGAGGTATTCAGGATCATGCCGCCCAGACTCCAGCCCTGATTGGCGTTGGCATGCACGCGCCAGTCGGATTGGTCGAGGTATTCATTGATGCTCGATTCGACATCGACCACGGTGCGCACGTCGTTGCGCAGGCGGGCGTGCTGGCTGCGGTAGGCGATATAAGCGCGCGCGGTCTTGAGGTGGTGCAGGGCGAGCAGGGTTTCTTCGACCGTATCCTGGATCAGCTCGATCGATGGCGTGACATCGTCAGGCAGTTGCGCCACCACCAATTGCGAAAGTTTTCGAGCCTTGTGCGCATTGAATTCACCCGTGACCGCGCCCGCCTTGATGAGCGCTTCGGTGATTTTGCCTGCATCGAAAGGAACGATACGTCCATCGCGTTTCAGGACGTATTGGGGATGCCCGCTCATGATTGCTCCTCAAGCTCGTAATCTGTTGAGGCACAATATATTGTGTTGCTTGCGCAGTAATTACACCAAATGCTGTGTGCTTGATGGGGGTCAAATTACGGGAAATACCCCCCAATTCCTCCCCAGCCTATCCCCAGACTTATCTACAGGCGGTGGATGCTTAATCCCCCACGCCTGCGGCTTATAGGTCGGCTTCGATTAAAAAATGAGCAAATTTGCGTTTGCGCAACAAGCTGACGCTGCCGTCAGGCAAGAAAAAGCCTCGCAAGGCGGCAATGCCATCAACTTGAGAAGATTTGCCCCTCTCCCCAACCCTCCCCCGAAAACGGGGGAGGGAGCAAGTCCTTGTTTTTGAGGCGCTCCCCTCGCCCGCAAGCGGGAGAGGGGTTGGGGGAGAGGGTGATCTGGCGCTTAAGTGAACAGCATTACCGCAAGGCGAGGCCGGTCTGGGATACCGGTCGATCAGGCTGCGATCAATCGCACCGCCAGTGGCTGGCACAGATCAATCAGTCGATCAATATTCGGATGCTTGCCGGGGTTGGCGTGGGCGTCCTCAGTGTGCTCGGCGTAAATGCGCAGACCTTTTTCTGCGGCACGCACATCAATCGCGCCGAATTCCTGATACAGCGCGTGATACACCCGCAGGCTGCCGGCTTGGCCGGGTTTGTTTTCGATGCGCGCCAACACGGTTTCGCCATCAAGTAGTTCGATGGCAGCCAGATGGTCTACGGCGGGCAGGCGGGCCAGCTGTTCTGCAAAATTCATTTTTCTATTTCCTTTCTGTCAACCAGCGGGTCATTGCTCGCGTTATTGCCTCATCGCGCGACACATTTCACCCAAGTTTCAAATTCACCAGGAGTTTATCATGCGTACTATCAAGACCCTCTCGCTCGTCGGCCTGATCCTCGCCCCGCTCTTCGCCATCGCGGCCGGCCCGGCCTCCACCATGACCGGCGACATCAGCAAAGCCGAATTCATCAAACAAGCCGAAGCCCGTTTTGCGGCGCTGGACGCCAACAAGGACGGCAAGATCAGCACGGAAGAGCGTCAGGCGCAACGTCGTGGCCGCGGCATGGGGGCGGGGGCTTCGATGCCGGCCGAAATGAGCCGCGAACAACATCTGAAGTTCGCGGAAGAACGCTTTGCCGCGCTCGATGCCAATAAAGATGGCAAGGTGACCTTGGAAGAACGCCGCGCTCAGCGTGGGCAGTTCGCGGGCGGCAACCATGCGGGCAAGCGTGGTGGCCAGATGCGTGGCGCGTCCATGCCGGCTGAAATGAGCCGCGAACAGCACATGAAGTTTGCGGAAGAACGCTTTACCCGACTCGATGCCAACAAGGACGGCAAGGTCACGCTGGAAGAGCGCCAAGCGCAGCGCAACAAATACCGCGCTGAGCGTCAGCAGCGTCGCGGTCTTGGGGCCTCGGCGCCTGCAAGCAAGTAATTCCATCCCCTCTCGTTTGAATTGGCCCGGCATTTTTTGCCGGGTTTTTTTTGAGGATCAGATATTGCGTGCATGCGCCGTGCGGTCATTGTGCTGAAATTTCTGCGGCCAAGCTGTTGAATGGATGAGTTTTTTTGTGGTTATTGCTCAGAATCAGCAGATTCCTGCTTGAGCCCGAACTGCAGGCACAGCCCGTCCACGTCCTCGCGCTCGCCGCGAATGGTGAAGAAAGTGCCTTCTTCATTGGAATGCTCATCGAGCACCGTGCAGCTCGCATAAATCTTGCCGCGCATCTGCTGCGCCGCCCACGGCAGGAAAATTTCAGCCTCGCACTGGTGCTGCTGAAAAAATGCCACGATTTGTGCGTGCAACTGAGCCACATCATCGGGGCGCATGGCGCTCATCACCACACAATCCGGATATTGTGCGCGCAGCGCTGCGGCGTGCTCGGCTTGCGCCACCGCATCGCCCACATGGTCGATCTTGTTAAAGATGCGCAGGCGAGGCACTTCGTGCGCGCCGATCTCTTTTAATACTTCGTCAGTCACTTCCAGTTGGCGCACAAAGCCCGGATCGCTCGCGTCGATCACATGCAAAAGCAATGAGGCATCGAGTGATTCATCGAGCGTGGATTTGAACGACGCCACCAAGCCGTGCGGCAGGTTTTTGATAAAGCCAACCGTGTCGCTGACCAGAATGCGCGGTTTGCTTTCCGGGTGGAGCGTGCGCACGGTGGTATCGAGCGTGGCAAAAAGCTTGTTCGCCACCAGCACTTCATTGCCGGTTAGCGCCCGCATCAGGGTGGATTTGCCGGCATTGGTGTAGCCGACCAGCGCCACACTGGCCAAAGTTTGATTTTCCAGCCGGCGCGCCCGCTGAATGCTGCGCTCGGCATCCATGGCGATAATTTCTTTTTGCAGCTCGGCAATGCGGTCGCGCACTTTACGGCGATCCAGTTCGGTCAGCGATTCACCCACGCCACGACCGCCCACGCTGCTGCGCTGCCGCCCCTGTTGTCCGGCCAGTTTGGCGGCTTCGCGCAGGCGCGGCGCCATATAACCGAGACGGGCGATTTCAACCTGCGTGCGCGCAGCGCGGGTACGCGCGTTGCGGTGGAAAATTTCCAGAATGACCATGGTGCGATCCATGACCGGGCAGCCGACCTCAATTTCCAGATTGCGCGCTTGCGAAGGCGAAATTTCGTGATCGACCAGCAAGGCTTCGATCTCGCCATCAAAGAACGCCGGCAGTTGGGTGGTTTCCGCCAGATTGTCCGGCAGCGCTTCTTTATGCACATAACAGCGCATTTCCTGGCGCTTGCCCGCGCCCATATAAGCCGTCATCTCAAAAGCATTGCGCCGCTGCGTAAAAGTGTGCACGACGGTGTAGCCCAGCGTTTTGGCGAGTTCGCGCAGCTCGGCCAGTGAAGACTCGAACTCGGCGTCGCACACGTTTGGGCGCTGTACCGAGGCGATGATGGCGTATTGGGGTTCTTCCTGAACTTCTGTTTGCATGCGGGCAGGGCTTTTATCGGGATGGATTAAGAAACGGATAGTACCTGTCCGGCAGGGGCTTTGTTGCAAAACTCATCTCGACGGGCTTGCAAGGGACAAATCCCGGGCAGGCAAATGCGGCATGGCTGAGAGGCCAGTTTTTGTGCCTGTGAAAGGGGGGAAAGCCCTGAAGAGATCAATTGACGTACTCGATGACCGATTCGAGCTTATGAGCGGTGAACATTTTGGGGATTCAGTGACCTCAAAGTGCCCTGAGTGGATAAATTCAGCCCAAAAATGCAAAAAAATAGCCAGCTCGAAGGCTGGCTATTTTTCACCAATTGCTTGATTGCATTGGATTTTATGCTTGGTGCCGTTGAAGTGAATCGAACACTCGACCTACTGATTACGAATCAGTTGCTCTACCGACTGAGCTACAACGGCACACGA
>CAXYUI010000190.1:0-4200 GCA_964291975.1 uncultured Formivibrio sp.
GCGCTGTTTGAATTGTAAAAAACCAGATTCAGATCCTGATTGGCGTCGATCAGGTTGGCATAGCCATGCTCGCCCCAAGGCTTGCCGATCAACCCGCTGGCCAGCGAATAGATATTGCGATCGACCGCGCCGGCAAAATAGTCAGCAAACTGCGCCAGCGTGGCCGCGCTCATTTTGCCCGCGCCAAACTCGCGATCGTCAACCCAAAGGTTGACCTTGTAAGCGCCATCCAGCGTACTGAGGCGTTTACGCAGCGTCAGCGTCAGCGTTTCGCCGCGATACGGGTCAACCACGGTGCGGCTTGCGCCTTCGCTCAGTGCGGGCGCAACGCCGGCAGCGACCAATGGCCGCGATCCCCCCGCCGCCAGGTACGTCTCACGCTGCTTCAGTAAATCACCCAACAGGCGCTCGTTGGCCTGACTGATCGCTTCCGGTGCCGGATCGCTCGCCGCCCGTCCTGCCGAGCTTGCACCGGCCGCCACCCCGGCGCTCGTGGTATTGAGTTGCAGCGTCGGCAAGGCAACGGCCGTTGCGCCTTCGTTGCTGTAAACCAGCAGCACGTTCTGCCCGGTCAGCCCGCTGATGCGCACGGGCACATCCACGGGCTGGCTGCCGGCATTGCGAAAGAACCAGACACCTGCGCCCTTGCCCGCGTAGGTATTGGCGTCCAGCGCGCCGCAATCCTGACAATCGACCGCCCAGCGATCAGCCAGCACCACGCCCGCTGGCGTCGGCAAAGACAAAGAAGTACCGGAAGGCGTATCGCCACCGCCGCCACAGGCATGAACCAGCGCGAGCGCCAGCACTGCCAAACCCAAATCGCGCGCCAGATATTTCATGATCTTGCCTTATGCCGAATCCCTGATTCGACCATTCAAGACCACGCATTTTCCCTTTTCGCCCGGCTTGCGACAGGCGTCAATCAGGGTTTGATTATCCTCGGGGGTGGTGCTCGGCGTGCAGCGCCTTCAGGCGCGCCGTGGCGACTTGGGTATAAATCTGGGTAGTGGTGATATCGGCATGACCCAGCAGCATTTGCACCACGCGCAAATCCGCGCCGTGATTGAGCAGATGGGTGGCAAAGGAATGCCGCAGCGCGTGCGGGGAAAGCTGTTCGCGCGCGATGCCGGCACTCGTTGCGTATTGCTTGATGATGAACCAGAAGCCTTGCCGGGTCAGCGGCTCGCCGCGCTGATTCACAAAGGCAAAGTCGCGCGCGCCAGGGCCGGCCAGCATTGCCCGCGCTTGACGCAGATAACGCGCAAGCCAGACCGACGCTTCTTCCCCCATCGGCACCAGCCGCTGCTTGCCGCCCTTGCCGGCCAGCACCTGAATAAACCGTTCGCGCAGATGGATGGCCTCCACAGGCAGCGTCACCAATTCGGATACGCGCAAGCCCGTGGCGTACATCAGTTCCAGCATGGCGCGATCGCGCAACCCGGCCGGCGTTTCGATATTGGGCGAACTCAGCAACGCCTCGATGGCAGCCTCAGAAATGGCTTTGGGCAGCGGGCGGATGCGCTGCGGGCTATGCAGATCGGCGGTCGGATCATGGTGGATGCGGCCGTTTTGCTGCCAGTAGCGGTAAAACTTGCGGATGCTGGCCATGCGCCGCGCGATCGTCGCCGCCTTGGCTTCGACACTTTGCGCAGCCAGAAAAGCCTGCACCGCTTCACGATCCGCAGCGAGCAAATCGCCGCCGCGCTCACGGCCATGCCAAGCCGCCCAGATCAGAAGATCGCGGCGATAGCTTTCCAGCGTGTTGCGGGCGAGCTGTTCGCCCAGCCAGACGCCATCCAGAAATTCATCGATCAGTTTGACCGTGGCCGGCGCTAGCAGATCAGGCGTGTTCATGATTCAGCAGCCACCGTTTGATCGGCAACCAGTCCACGCCATCCTTGTGGGCGTTAAACCCGCCCAGCCCCTTCATCGCAACGACGCGATGACAAGGCACGATCAGCGGCAAGGGGTTCGCGCCGCAGGCGCCGCCGACCGCGCGCGGGGCGGATTCCACCCGACGCGCCAGTTCGGCATAGCTGATGACTTGCCCGCAAGGAATGGCGGCAATACTCGCCCACACTTTTTGGCGAAAATCCGTGCCTTCAAGGCGCAGAGGCAGATCAAACTGAAAATATGGATCGGCAAAATAGGCCGCCAGTTGCAGGGCGGTTTCGCGCAGCAGCGGCGAAATCGGCGCAAGGACGGCGGCGCGCTCGCCAAGAAATTCAATGCGGGTCAGCGCGCCGGCGTTTTCTTCCAGCGCCAGAAAACCAATCGGCGAGGCAAGGACGGCGCGCGCTTGAGTCATGCTTTAGCGCCGCGAGTAAATGGCAATGGCGGTCTTGCCGTTCAGTACGGGCTTGATGAGCACCGTGGCGCTCGGGCCATTGGTAATCAGCGAGGCCTGCTCAAAAAAGAGGCCGCGCTGCGATTCCTGCACCTTCACCCGCTGCTTGCCTTTGAAATAATCCTGATAAAAAGCAACGACCTTCTCGCGTGCGTCCGCCGTTTCCAGGCCGAACATCATGCCGTCTTCCGTGCCCATCGAAAAAGTGATTTTGGCCTCGGGGTAATGCGGTACGGGATCTTCATCAGGCACTTGCGCTTCGGCGCTGGCCGATGCCGGCGCGGCTTCGACGGCTTGCGGCTCGGGACGCCAGCATCCGGACAACAAGGCCAGCAACAACAAGGCAAACAACTTTTTCAACACAGCTCTCCAGGAAACACGATCAACCGGCCTGCATTATGCCGAGCGCATCGAAAGCTGGCGATAGCTAGAAAACAAACGGCTCGGAGTCCATGTCCGAGCCGTGATGCAAGCCGGAGATCAATCGTCCCCAGCCCACAAATCCGCATTGTTGATTTGGTGTTCACGCGCGTTAAAGCGCATTTCCTCATCGCGCGCCTTGCGTGCTTCCCAATCTTTCAACGCTTGCAACGCAGGCTTTTGCAAAAAGAGGATCGCCACCAGATTGAGCCAAGTGGTGATGCCCACACCAATGTCGCCCATGGTCCAAGCCAGTTCCGCCGAACGCACAGCGCCGAACAGCACCGCGCCCAGCGTCACCACCTTGAGTACGAACACCAGCCAGGGGCGATTGAACTTGCGATTGATATAAGTGACGTTGGTTTCGGCGATGTAGTAGTAGGCCACGATGGTGGTGAAGGCGAAGAAGAACAGCGCCACCGCGACAAAGATCGCGCCAAACCCTGGCAGCACACTTTCGACCGCTGCTTGGGTAAAGCCAGGGCCCACGCCCACGCCCGGCAAGCCGTTAAAAGTGCTCGCCGCATCCACGCCCTTCACGTTGTACAGGCCGGAAATCAAGATCATAAAAGCCGTGGCCGAACAGACCAGCAAGGTATCCACATACACCGCAAAGGCTTGCACGATGCCCTGTTCGGCCGGATGTTTGACTTCGGCAGCGGCGGCCGGATGTGGCCCGCTGCCTTGACCGGCTTCATTCGAGAACACGCCCCGCTTCACGCCCCACTGGATCGCCAGACCGAGCATCGCGCCAAAACCGGCATCTAGCCCCACAGCGCTTGAAACGATCAGGCGAATCACCTCCGGCACTTTGCCGATGTTCAACCCAACAACGACAAACGCCACCAGGAGATAACCCAAGGCCATGAAAGGCACGACGATTTCGGTGAATTTGGCGATGCGCTTTACGCCGCCGAAAATAATCAGCCCGAGCAAGACCACCATGATGGCCGCGCTGACTTCCAGCGGCACACCCAGCGAAGTATGAAGACCCGCCGCGATGCTGTTGGCCTGCACCCCCGGCAAGAGAATGCCCATGGCAATGAGGGTGGCAATCGCAAACACCCAGGCATAGGCTTTCCAGCCCAGACCTTTTTCGATGTAATACGCCGGCCCGCCACGAAACAGGCCGTCATTGGTTTCCTTGTAGATCTGCGCCAGCGTGCACTCGACGTACGACGTCGCCGCGCCCAGAAAAGCCATCATCCACATCCAGAACACCGCGCCAGGGCCGCCGTAGAAAATGGCTGCCGCCACGCCGGCGATATTACCCGTGCCCACCCGGCCGGACAGCGACATGGTCAGCGCCTGAAACGAGGAAACCCCCGCTGCGCTGCTCTTGTTTTCAAACAACTGACGCAACATTTCCGGTACATGGCGCACCTGCATAAAGCGCGTGCGCACCGAAAAGTACAGGCCGATGCCCAGGCAAA
>CAXYUI010000191.1:0-4199 GCA_964291975.1 uncultured Formivibrio sp.
ACCCAAGAATCGTGAGGCGAACCATGTTTGTTGTTGTCTCGACCTACCTGAAATCCTGCGATGAAATGACGCCGCATCTGCCGGCGCATGCCGAATGGCTAAAACAGCAACATGAAAAGGGGCATTTCATCGCCAGCGGCAGCTTGCTGCCGCGCTCGGGCGGGATGATTCTGGTGCAGGCAATTGCTCGCCCGACGCTCGAAGCCATCCTTTCGGAAGCCCCGCTCGCCAAGGCGGGCGCAGCGCGCTATGAAATCGTCGAAATGCGCCCCGACATGCTCTGGGGCTGAACTCAAATGAACAGCCAAACGATTGCCTTTACCCCGGTCGACAACAAGCGTCTGTCCAATCTGTGCGGCGCGCTCGATGAAAACCTCAAACAAATCGAAACCGCGCTTGATGTGAGCATCGCCCGCCGCAACGAGCAGTTCCGCATCACCGGCGCAGCCCAAAAAATCGACCTGGCGATCACCGCGCTGCAGCACTTTTACAACCTGTGCGACCAGCCGCTGGATATCGGTGAGATCCAGCTCGATCTGATTGAGCTGACCCGCTCGCAGGATGGCGAAGAAGTCACGGCCGGTCCTTTCCTGCAACTGAAAACCCGCCGTTCCGACCTGCGCGGCCGCACGCCGCGCCAGACCGGCTATATCAAGGCGATTCAGGAACACGACATCACTTTCGGCATTGGCCCGGCCGGAACCGGCAAGACCTATCTCGCCGTGGCCTGTGCGGTTGATGCGCTGGAGCGCGATTTCGTCAAGCGTCTGGTGCTGGTGCGCCCGGCCGTCGAGGCCGGTGAAAAGCTGGGTTTTCTGCCCGGCGATCTGGTGCAGAAGGTCGATCCTTACCTGCGCCCGCTCTATGACGCGCTGTACGATTTGATGGGGTTCGACAAGGTCACGCGCTGTTTTGAGAAGGGCATTATCGAAATCGCCCCGCTTGCTTTCATGCGCGGCCGTACGCTGAACCACAGCTTTATCATCCTCGACGAGGCGCAAAACACCTCGCCGGAACAGATGAAGATGTTCCTGACCCGGATCGGTTTTGGCAGCAAGGCCGTGGTCACGGGCGATCCGACCCAGATTGACCTACCCAAACACCAGAAATCCGGCTTGATCGACGCGCAAGAAGTGCTCTCTGAGGTGCGCGGCATCGCCATGCACCACTTCACCAGCGCCGACGTGGTGCGTCACCCGCTGGTGCAAAAAATCGTCGATGCGTACGAGCGCAATACCAAAGAGCGCGAAGCGGCCAAGCCCGACGGCAATCACCGCTGATGTGAGCTACGCCATTGCATTACCCCGCCCGGATGGCTACATTCGGGCGGTGTCGTTTTGACTTTCGGGAGAATGCAATGAACTGCAAGAAACTGCTTTGTACTGCGCTGATCGCCAGTTGTTTGACCGTATCGCTACCGGCGCAAGCCGACATGCTGCCGACCGATAGCGCCATCACCCAGACCACGGAGCGCGCCTCGGTCGAAGCTTTCCTCGCCCGCGCCGATGTGGCCCAAGCACTGGAGGCGCACGGCGTCAGCAGCGCCGATGCGCTGGCTCGCGTCGCGACCATGAGCGACGAAGAAATCAGCGAACTCAATGGCCGCATCGATCAACTGCCCGCCGGCGGCGACATCCTCGGCATCATTTTCACGGTGTTCATCATTCTGCTGGTGACCGACATTCTGGGTCTGACCAAGGTGTTCCCGTTCACGCGATCCATTCGGTAAATGTTCAAAGCGGTTCTCTTGGCGGCATGGCTCTTGGCTTTAACCGGCTGCGCCATGCCGCAATCGCGCGATCTCTTGCGTGCGCCCGGCGCTTTGCCGACGCGCGCAGAATTGCGCGCAACCCCGTTTTTTCCCCAACTTGAATACCAGTGCGGCCCGGCCGCGCTGGCGACGGTATTGGTTCAGAGTGGCGTCACCGTCACGCCCGATGCGCTCGCGCCGCAGGTTTATCTACCGGGGCGCGAAGGCAGTCTGGCCACCGAACTGATCGCCGCACCGCGCCGGCTCGGCCGCGTGGCATGGAAGATCGCGCCGCAAATGCGCGCGCTCTTGGCGCAGATTGCCTTTGGTCAGCCCGTGCTGGTGCTGCAAAACCGCGCATTCGCTTTCGCGCCACTCTGGCATTACGCCGTCGCGGTCGGCTTTGATCTGGAACGTCAGGAAATCGTGCTGCGCTCGGGCGAAACCGAGCGCGAAATCATGTCCTTCGATGTGTTCGAGCGCACTTGGTTGCGGGCTGATGGCTGGGCGGTGATTATCGGCCGCCCGGATGCCGTGCCCGATTTCGTAACTTTGCCGCAAGCGATGAATCAAGCGCTGGCGTTCGAGCGTGCCCGGCAATCAGCCAGCGCCAAAACCTTGTATCAGGCCATCGTCGCGCGCTGGCCGGATCATGACCCGGCTCGCTTTGGTCTGGCCAATATGAGCTATGCCACAGGCGAGGGCGAGGCGGCGGAGCGACTGTGGCGACAACTCATCAATGCGCCGCAGTCATCCTTGCCGGTCTTTTACAACCTCGCCCAGTATCTGCTTGAAAACAGCCGATTTACAGAAGCGCGCGAGCTCATCAAAACCGCGCGAATGCGCTGGCCAAACGATCAACGGCTGCACGGGCTCGAACAAAAGCTGCCGGCCTTGTGAACGGTTGCAGCAAACTTGCAACAAAGCACATGCGCGATTTGGAGGGGGGTCGACCCAAGCCTTAAGCTGGGGGCTTGCTTACAACCCTTGGAGATCACCCATGCGCATCAAGCTGCTGTCTCTTGCCCTTGCTGCCGGCGTTTTTGCCGGCGCAGCTTCCGCGGCCGAATACCAAACTCAGGCGCTCGATGCGCCGACCAATACGCTGCCGGTGTTCTACGAGGCGCTGCGCGCCAAGATGCCGTTCACCTTGGGCTGGAGCGATCAAGTCAAAAATCCGGCGGCATGGAAAAAAGCCGGGCTGGCCAAAGCGCGTGAGCTGATGCTGCCAGAAACCGACAAAACAGCATTCGAGCCGAAAGTCATCGAAGAAATCGACCGTGGCACTTACATGGCCAAAAAGGTTGCGTTCAATCTGACCGCCGAAAGCCGTGCACTCGCGCTGGTGCTGGTTCCCAAGGGCAAAGGCCCGTTCCCGGCTGCGCTGATGCTGCACGACCACGGCGCCAAGTTCGACATCGGCAAAGAAAAATTCATCAAGACCTGGGGCGACGAAGCGCGCGAAAAATCGCAACAGGCCTGGGCCGACAAATTCTTCAGCGGCCGCTTCCCCGGCGACGAACTCGCCAAGCGCGGCTATGTGGTGATGTCGTTCGATGCGCTGGGCTGGGGCGATCGCTCGGTCGCCGGCTGGAAAGGCGATTCACAACAGGCGCTCGCGTCCAACCTGTTCAACTTGGGCACTTCCTACGCCGCGATCATCGCGCAAGAAGACGTGCGCGCTTCCGAGTTCCTCGCCGGCATGAGCGAAGTAAACAAAAACCAGGCCGCCGCCGTGGGTTTCTCGATGGGCGCTTTCCGCGCTTGGCAAGTCGCCGCGCTCTCCGATTCGGTCACCGCCGCCGTGGCCGATTGCTGGATGGCAACGATGCAAGGCCTGATGGTGCCGAAAAACAACCAGCTCAAGGGTCAGTCGGCCTTCACCATGCTGCATCCGGGCATCGCCAAGTATCTGGACTATCCGGATGTCGCAGGTCTAGCCGCACCCAAGCCCATGCTGGTCTACGCCGGTGGTCAGGACAAACTCTTCCCGGTGGAATCGGCCAATCAGGCTTTCGAAAAAATGCACAAGATCTGGGCGGCCAACAAGGCGGCCGACAAGCTCGAAACCCGCGTCTGGCCGGAGCAAGGCCACACCTATGTGCAAGAAATGCAAGATGCCTCGTTTGACTGGCTGGACAAGCAGTTCAATATCAAACGCTAAGTCGGCAAATCACCACGCAAAACGGCGGAGCAATCCGCCGTTCAGGCTGCTGACAAAGTCGATTGCATACATTTTCAAGCCCTCGGCAAAGCCGAGGTCGGAGCATAACCAGCTGATTAGCAGCCTTATTGATTTATACCCACCCCTTCCGTCCCCTCCTGCGCGAAGCCCACCCTCGGGGTGTGAGGGGACACCCCGCTTCGCGGGTGGCGTTTGTCATCACCCTGAACGGCGGAGCAATCCACCGTTTTTTTATATTCTGCAACCCTCTCCCCAGCCCTTCCC
>CAXYUI010000192.1:0-4183 GCA_964291975.1 uncultured Formivibrio sp.
GCCACGTCCGATTGCCTTTGGGTAGCCCTGATTCCGGAAGCCGCAACCATCGAAATCGACGCCTCACTGGAACCGCACGAACGCCGCTGCCTGGATCTGGCCGGCATTCGCCTTGCTGGCCGCATTGATCTGGCCGCCTGGCAAAGCGACAGCGGCCGCTACATCAGCTTTCTAAAAGGCCGCGCCGACGTCGCCGATTATTTCAAGGCTTTTCTGGGCTGCAACGACGTGGTCGCCGCGCTCAAGGAAACACAGAAACTCATCAAGGGCATTGAGCACTACGCGCAGGAAAAAAAGCTGCCGCAAGAAGAGCGCGACGCGCTGTTTCAGGAAGCGCACAGCTATCTGGACGGGCTGGGCGAGCACCATCTGCCCTTGAGCGTGGATCGCGTGGTCGAGCACCTTTGCCCCAACGAGCCCGAAGCCCTGCGCGCGACCCTGGCTGACGAAGAACTGGGGCTGAACAACGGCTTTATCCCCGATCGTCGCGCCATCCGCCCGCTCTTGCGTTTCAAGGCCGCCGGCCCGACCTGGAAGCTGGAATTCAACCGCAAGAGCCTGAGCGCGGGCGATGTGATCTACAACCGCAACAACGACACCATCGTGCTCTACAACATTCCAGAAACCCTGAAAAAAGAATTGGGCGAATAAAGGCCAAGCGCGTCAATCGCCAGGAGTCGGTTGCGCGATCGGCCTTGGACCTGTCCGCCTTTTACAAGCGAACCCCCTGCCGGCATGGCAAAATAGCGCTATTCCGGTTCACAAAAGAGAAAGCCACCATGAACAAGATGCTCAGCACGCTCACGCAATATGCCGACACCATCCTGACCAAGTACCGTGACCCTTACCACGGCACGCCGCTGTTCTTTGATGGCTTCGACACTTTCACCGGCAAGCCGGTGACCTGGCGCAATGTCGATGGCACCGAGTGGGAGCCGTCCAATATCGCCTCGCAACAAAATCTGTTCCGCTTTCTGGTTGCGCTCAGCAACCTGACCGGCGACGCCAAATACAAACAAGCCGCCAAAGACGCCATTGCCTGGCACTTTGATCACGCTGAAGACAGCGGTCTGATCCACTGGGGCGGCCACGTTTTCCTCGACATGAAGACCTTGAAGCCGGTCGGCCCGGAAAACAAGAACATGGTGCACGAGCTCAAGCACCACTACCCGTTCTACGAGCTGATGCATGAAGTCAGCCCGAAAGCCACCAGCAAACTGATCAAGGCCGCCTGGCAGAGCCACATTTTTAACTGGGAAACCCTCGAACTCTCGCGCCACGGCAATTACAACGTCGAATTCGACGAAGCCACCATCTGGGACAAGCCGCGCAAGATGGATCTGGAAGTCATGCGCGAAGCCAAGGGCTTGTCGTTCGTGAACATCGGCAACGATCTGATCTACGCCGCCGGCATGCTGCAACAGCTCGATGGCGATGAAAAAGCCCTCGAATGGGGCGAATTCCTGGCTTGGCAATACGTGCGCAGCCGCCATCCGGAAACCAAGCTCGGCGCCTACCAATTCACCCGCCCGATGAACCAAAGGGACCCCCCGACCGCCGAATCGGCGCCGAACTTCACTTTCTCGACCTTCGGCGACCGCGCCCAACGCCAGTTCGGCCCGGAATACGGCCCGGTGGCGCTCGAAGCGAACGTGCTGTTCAAAATGGACGACGAAGCGCTGAACGGCCCGGAAGGCATTTATGGCGCGAGCGCTCTGGCGCAAACCAGCCTCGCCCGTCAGTTGGGCGAGCGCGGCCAGAAGCTGATGCAGTGGAATCTGGAAGGCCTGCTGGCTTGGGCCAAGTACGGCTATGTGCCGGAAACCAATGAATTCAAGCCGATGTTCACCGACGGCCAGGACCTGACCGGCCACGAATTCAAGCGTTACGGCTACTACGGCAAGAAGGGCATGATCTTCGCCCGCCGCAAGATTTCGTCGATCGTTTTCCTCTCCTATGCCACCGCTTGGGCGGCAACGGGCTGCGAAGAGTTGTGGCCGACCGTGGTCGCCATGGCGCGCAACTTTGGTTTGGGCAACTGGAATGCAGCGGACGCCAAAGCCACCCAGTCCGGCCAGAAGATCGAGGCCGAAGACGCAATCTTGCTGTTTGGTCTGATCGAGATCTACAAGGCTACCCAGACCGCCGCTTATCTGGAACTCGCGCGCCAGGTCGGCGACAACATCCTCGCCAAGCACTTCCATCGCGGCGCGTTTGTGCCGAGCGAAAAGCATATCTACTGCCGTTTCGACGATGTGGAACCGCTGGCGCTCGCCGCACTGGTTGCGCTGGAAGAAGGCAAGCTCGACGCGGTGCCAACCTTCCGCAGCAAGGGTGGCTACATCCACGGCGACGCCCTGCTCGACGATGGCACCAAGAAAAACATTCAGGACATTCTGGCGGTTTACCCCAAGACTGTTGCCTGATCGTTTCTTCAAAGAAAAGCCCCGATGTGAAAATCGGGGCTTTTTTACATCCATACCATCCGAACCATCAAAGCCGGCTCACCAGCACTTGATCGATCTTGTAATGATCGATATCGACGACTTCAAACTTGTAACCTGCATATTCAACGAACTCGGCGCGGCGCGGGATGCGTTTGAGCCGATGCATCAGAAATCCCGCCACTGTCTCGTACCCTTCTTCGCCCGGAAACATTTCAATTTCCAACGCTTTTTTAAGGTCTTCCACCGGCGTCATGCCATCCACCAACCAGGAATTGGCGTCGCGCGCCACGATCAGCCCCTGCGCATCATCCGAAACAATGCCATCGACCAACTGACTCATCACGTCATACAGGGTAATGATGCCAACGACCAAAGCATATTCATTCAGGATCACCGCAAAGTCTTCGCGCGTTTCACGGAAACGATCGAGCAATTCGGACAGCGACAGGGTATCGGGCACCAGCAGTAAATTGTCCCCTGCCAGGCGGCGCAGGTTCTCGCGCAGCGCCACGGTGTTTTCCTGCAAGATCAATTGCAAAAGATCCTTGGCATCGATCCAGGCCAGCACCGAATCAATGTCGGCTTCGCACAAGAGATAACGGGAGTGCGGGTGCGCAACCATCTTGGCCTTGATCGCGCCATCACTTTCCGCCAGCGAGAAAAACACCACCTGATCGCGCGGCGTCATCGCCGAACCGACGGTGCGCTGATCCAACCCGAATACATTTTCGATCAGATGATGCTCTTTCTTTTGCAGCGTTCCAGCCTCGGCGCTGGCATCGGCCATCGCCACAATATCTGCCGAAGTCACCGATTCATCGCGCCCCAGCGGCACGCCAAGCAAGCGAAAAATGGCGCGAGCCAGCCCGCTGAAGATAAAAACCACCGGCCGAAAAATGCGCCCCAGCCAGCTCATCGGCGCGACAATCCGCACCACAACCGCCTCGGCATACCGCATGGCCAATTGCTTGGGAATCAGATCGGCGAACTGGATATACAGCGCCGTGGTCAGCAAAAAGGAAAAAACAAAAGCCAATGTGCGCGCGACTTCGCCATCGAGCGCCAGCCCTTGCAACAGAGAGGCCAGCCACGGCGAAAACAGATCGTCTCCCACAATACCGCCCATGATCGCCACCGCATTCAGGCCGATCTGGCACACGGTAAAAAAATCGCCAGGATTATCTTGCAAGGCCAACACCGCCAGCGCGCGCGCATCGCCTTCGTCAGCCAGCGCTTGCAAACGATAACGCCGCGCCGAAGCCAGCGCGATTTCCGACATGGAAAAAAAGGCGCTCAAGCCCAATAAGCCCAGCATCAGCAACACGCCATTGGCAAAACTCATGATTCCCCCTTGAAACGGATGCGATCGTTCAGCTTATCCAAATCAGCGAACATGCGACATCTGCCTCGGTACGCCTGTGACAAAAGACCAACACGACACCAGCCTTGGATTGATGGAGTCGAGCCATCGTCCCATCACTTACAAGCACGCGAACTCAATCAGGTTTCCGAGCCGAGGCTCAGGGCGCGGCACATAAAAAAGCGCAGGCTGGGCAGCCTGCGCTTTAGCGGGGACAAAGCAGTTCAATACACCTTGCCTCGGGTCACGCGCTCAGCAAGGATTTTCCAGCGACCGTCTTCCTTCACCATCTCAAGGGTTTTTTGCACCACATCGGCGTAATCGGTCGAATCGTAGTGCTGCTCAAAGCTCACCGAAGCCGTCTGTGCGCCGGTCA
>CAXYUI010000193.1:0-4181 GCA_964291975.1 uncultured Formivibrio sp.
CGCAACCGCAGCGCCGATCATCGGGTCGTCTTCCACCAGCAAGATGCGCATAGGGTTCTCCTGAATCCGCAGATCATACCGGGGCAAAGCCATTGTTCAAGCGCTTACCCCGGCAAAAAAGCACTTTGCCTGGGCCATTTGCGCGCCGGATACATGACATGTTTTGGCAAACATTAGAAATGACTAACATACAAATTCCGTAGTAGGATGGCGCGTTTTGGCTAATTGGGATGATTGCCCGTGTCGCGAATTTCTTCTTCGCACCACACCGATGCTGCTTCGGGCAGTCAAGCGGCGGATCACGCTGCGCAGTGGGAAACGCACACTCTGACCAGCCATTTCCAGCCGATTTTCAGCCTCCCGATGGGCAAGCGCGTCGGTCACGAAGCTTTGCTGCGCCCGCGCGATGCCGCAGGCCTGCCCGTCGCCCCACTGCATTTTTTGCAACTCGAACGCGATTTCGACCAGCGCCTGCAACTGGATCGCACCTGTCACGATTTGCACCTGCGCAATTTCCAACTGCAAAGCAGCGATCCGGGCTGGTTGTTTTTGAACATGGATCCGGAAGCGTTTCTACGCGCACCGCAAGAGCCTTATGAAACCTCCTTTGCCACCTTGCTCGACAAGCTCGACTTCCCGCGCGAGCGCTTGGTGGTGGAAATTCTGGAGGCCGCCGTCCGTGAAAACGCCGCTTTCGCCCACGCCGTGGCCTATTTCCGGGAATTGGGTTGTTTGATCGCACTGGATGACTTTGGCGCCGGGCATTCCAATTTCGACCGCGTTTGGCGCATTCAGCCTGAAATCGTCAAGCTCGACCGCTCGCTGATTACCCAAGCCGCGCGCGACACCCGCGTGCGCCGCATCCTGCCGCAAATGGTGTCGCTGCTGCATGAAGCCGGCGCCATGGTGTTGATGGAAGGCATTGAAACGCTGGAAGAAGCGCATATTGCGCTCGATGCCGACGTGGATTTCGTTCAGGGGTTCTACTTTGGCCGACCGAACGCGCAACTGGCCGAAACGTGGCAGGCGCGGGTGCTCATCAACGGCACTTGGGTGGTGTCCGATCAACTCTGGCAAGACGAGCGCATTTCTCATCATCAGGAAATGGCCCCCTATCAGAATGCCATCTGCCAGGCGGCGACACAGCTCGCAGGCGGCCAATCCATCGAGCAAGCCTGCGCCGGATTTCTGGCCTTACCCAATACACAGTTTTGTTTTCTGCTCGACAGCTCAGGGCGGCAGATTGGCGACAATGTCTGGGGCGCGCATTGCCCGCCATCGCAAAAACCACAACTAGCGCCACTGGGCGACACCCGCAACGCCCGCTGGTCGCGCCGCCCCTACTTCAGCCGCGCCATCGAGCAATTTGGCAACGTACAAATCACCCGCCCCTACCTGTCGCTCTCGGTCGCCAGCCTGTGCCGCACCATCTCGATGGCCTTTCGTTTGGGCAATGACAACTTTGTCATCTGCGGCGACGTGCGCACCGAATAAGCGATCCCTGCAAGGCGCGGCAAAAGTGCAAATGCCGTTCCCTTAAACGCCAATCCCCCAACCCCACAGCGCTACACCGCTCGCGGGCGAGGGGCGTCTTGCAAAAACAGGGGCTTGCTCCCTCCCCCGTTTTCGGGGAGGGCTGGGGAGAGGATCGAATTTTCTTAAGTGAACAGCATTAATCCAAGAGCGCCCTGCGATCAAAAGCCGGCTTGCACCAGCATTTCGCGCGTCAGCAAGAAGACAAAGCCATCGCCCGATGCGGTTTCCAGCCAGACAAAGGGCAGTTGCGGGAACTGGGCTTCCAGAACTTCGCGGTTATGCCCGATTTCAACGACCAGCACGCCGTGCGGGTTCAGGAACTCGGTGGCGCGTTCCAGAATCACGCGCGTCGCATCAAGGCCATCTTCGCCGCTGCCCAAGGACAATTCCGGTTCGTGCAGATACTCAGCCGGCAATTCCGCGACCGAGATCGCATCGACATACGGCGGGTTGGAAAGGATCAGATCGTATTTCTCGCCTTCAATGCCGCCAAAGAGATCGGATTCAATCAGCTGAATGCGTTCAGTCAGGCCATATTCGCCGACATTGATTTCAGCCACATCGAGCGCGTCAGGGGAGAGATCGACCGCGTCGACTTCGGCGTCGGGGAAGTAATGTGCCGCCAAGATGGCCAGACAGCCCGATCCGGTACACATATCCAGTGCGCGATGCACCAGTTCCGGATATTCAATCCACGGCATGAGCGCTTCGTTGTGCAACAGTTCGGCAATAAAGGAGCGCGGCACGATGGTGCGCTCGTCCACATAGAAGCGGAAATCACCCAGCCAAGCTTCGTTGGTCAGGTAGGCCGAGGGCTTGCGGGTTTCGACGCGGGCGGCGATCAGATCGACGGCGCGCGCAACTTCCGCGGGCAAGAGGCGGGCATCCAGATAGGGGTCGAGTTCGTTATGCGGCAGATGCAAGGCAAACAGCACCAGATAGGCCGCTTCATCCCAGGCGTTGCTCGTGCCGTGGCCGAAAACCAGCTCGGCTTCGGAAAAACGGCTGACCGCAAAGCGCAAGAGATCGCGCACAGTGTGGAGGTGGTGCTTGGCTTCTTCAAACATGAGGGCTCGCATCGGGAAGTTGAAAAGGAATGGCTGGTATTTTATCCCATTGTGACGGTATGCACCGGCTTCGCTCTGGTGTAGAGTTCCGCCTTTCAAATCAGTCGCATGGATAACAGGATCAGCATGTCGTTTGCAGAGTTGGGTCTGGCCCCGCAAGTATTAAAAGCCGTTGCCGAACAGGGCTATGAAAATCCAACACCGATTCAGGCAGAAGCCATCCCCGTCATCCTCGCAGGCCGCGATGTACTCGGCGCTGCACAAACCGGCACCGGCAAAACCGCCGCGTTCACCCTGCCGATTCTGACCCGCCTTGCCCCACATGCCAGCACCAGTGTTTCCCCAGCCCGCCATCCCTTGCGCGCGCTGGTGCTGACCCCGACCCGCGAACTGGCCGACCAGGTATACGCCAACGTCGAGGCCTACAGCAAACATCTGCCGCTGCGCTCGACCGTCGCCTTTGGCGGCACCGACATCAATACCCAGATTCCGACCTTGCGCAAAGGCGTCGAAATCCTGGTCGCCACGCCGGGTCGTCTGCTCGATCATGTGCAGCAAAAAACCGTGAATCTGGCCACCGTTGAAATTTTGGTGCTCGACGAAGCCGACCGCATGCTCGACATGGGCTTTATGCCCGACATTCGCCGCATCATGGCGCTGCTCACGAGCCGCAAGCAAACCTTGCTGTTCTCGGCCACGTTCTCGCCTGAAATCAAGAAAATGGCGGCGGATTTTCTGAACAACCCGCAAACGATCGAAGTCGCGCGGCAGAATTCGACCAATGGATCGGTCAAGCAGGAACTCCATCCGGTCGAGCCTTTCCGCAAGAAAGGCCTGCTGGCGCATCTGATTCGCACCCATGAAATGACCCAGGTCATCGTGTTCTGCCGCACCAAGATCGGCGCGGATCAAGTCTGCCGCGATCTCAAGCGCGATGGTTTCAGCGTTGAGGCGATCCACGGCGACCGCGCGCAATCGGCGCGAACCGAGACACTGGCCGCATTCAAAGGCGGCAGCTTGCGTGTTTTGGTGGCGACCGACGTCGCTGCGCGAGGCCTGGATATTTCCGATCTGCCTTTTGTGGTGAATTACGATCTGCCGACCAACCCGGAAGATTATGTGCACCGCATTGGCCGCACTGGCCGCGCTGGCGCGACGGGCGTGGCGATCTCATTTGTGACGCCGGACGATGACAAGTCGTTCGAGCTGATCAAAAAACTCATCAAGAAAGACCTGCAACTGATCCCCGTGCCGGGCTTCTCGCCGGGTACCAAGCCACTGTCCATTCCTGTGGCAACGCCCAGCGCAGCGGCAAGCACACGCCACGCCGCGCTGACCGGCAGCGCCGATATTCAGCCGCCAGCCATGCCAAGCTTTGCGCCGCGCCCCAAACAAATCGCCGCGCTCTTCCTGCCGCCCAAGACACCACCGAAAGCCGGCGAATAAGCCTCACACAGACGCCGTCGTCTTGCCTCGCCCTCAATGAGCTAGTTTTTTTCTGGCAGCTGGGGAATGGGGCGGCGGCCATCCATAAGGGGGCGGATGGCCAACAGCGGGTGGCGCAGCAAAAAGCGGGGC
>CAXYUI010000194.1:0-4178 GCA_964291975.1 uncultured Formivibrio sp.
TCGTGATTTCACGCGTATTGCCGGCTCGCACCCGGAAATGTGGCGCGACATCGCGCGCGCCAACAAGGCGGCGATTCTGGAAGACCTGCACCAATATCAGGCCGAACTGAACACGCTGGCTGCACAACTGGAAGCGGATGATTTTGAAGGACTAACGACCCGCTTTGAGCGCGCCAGTGCAGCGCGCGTCGAGTGGGGGCACCATCGGCATTGATCCTTCGGCATCGGTTGCCATACTGCATGGGTGTTTTTTCTTCGGAGCTTCACCATGCGCAAATTGATTTTCTTTCTGATGCTTTGCATTTCCCCTTTGTGTATTGCCAAGCCCAAGGGCGGTGAGCCTGTGCAGGCTGCGCCGCCGGCACAGGGCGTCACGGTCGGCAATGACTGGCTGCGTTTTTCGATCAATACCGACGAGCAGCGCATCCTGCGCGATTGGCATGAGCGTCAGCCACAGAGCTTTTCCTGTACAACATCCGCAGGTGGCAAGGCTCTGCCCAAAGGCCAGCAGAAAAAGCTGGAGCGCACCGGCCAGGTTTCGACGGGCTGGCAAAAAAAGATCGCGCGCGGCGAGACGATGCCTCTGGACGTCGTGCAACAGTGCCGTTCTTCCTTGCCGCATGAGCTCGTGCGCCGTCTGCCGCCTGCGCCACCCGGCACGATTCTGATCGGTGTTGAAGGCAAGGCGGTGCGGCTTCTGGAAGCGACCCGCGAAATTCTCGACGTTTTCGATTTCTGATCTTTGGCGCAAGGCTTGACCATCGGGTCGGGCCTTGCCAGACTCGCGCGCTTTCCTGCATTGCTGTTTCTCATGTCCCACTCATCCGATTCGCTCTGGCGCGACGCCAACTTTCGCAAGCTTTTTCTGGCGACGCTCCTCACCGTACTCGGAACGTCGGTCTCCTATATGGCCTTGCCGCTCACCGCCGTGCAGATCCTGCATGCGAGCGCTTTCGAGATGGGGATTTTGGCGGCCTGCCAATTGCTGCCCTTTGTCACCATCGGCCTGCCGGCCGGCGTATGGATTGATCGCAGCAGCAAAAAGAAAATTGCCGTGCTGTTTGATTTGATTGCGGCTGGCGGACTTGCGCTGGTGCCGCTCGGGGCGATCTTCGGGTTTCTGTCGATGCCGCTTTTGTGTGCGGTCGGTTTTGTGATCGCAACGACCGAAGCGATTGGTGGTTCGGCTTTGCAGGTTTTCATTACGCATCTGGTCGGACGCGAGCGTCTGGTTTCGGCCAACAGCAAGCTCTCGGCGGCTTCTTCGGTGGCCATGGTCAGCGGCCCGGCGCTGGCGGGGGCACTGGTGGCCAGTGTCGGCGCGCCGCTTGCGGTCACGGTCGATGCGCTCAGTTTTCTGGCTTCGGCTTTTCTGGTTGGCCGTATTGCCCGGCACGACATCCCCATTTCAACGATGACAACCCGTCTCTGGCCGCAAATCCGCGAAGGCTTGTTCTTGGTCTGGCGCACACCCATGCTGCGCGGCCTTGTTCTGCTCGTCGCGGTCTGGATCATTTTGTCCGATAGCTTTAAGGCGCTGTATGTGCTGCATGCGGCGCGCAATCTGTACCTGAGCGCAGCCGAAATCGCGCTTATCAATATGCTCGGCGCGCTTGGCGGGCTCTGCGGCGCGCCTGCCGCGCACTGGCTGACCCGGCGTTTTGGTATGCGCAATGCGCTCGTTGTCGGCGTGGCGATTGCGGGTGTCGGCTATCTCGCCTACACCGTGCCGCAAGCAGGGTGGGGGGCTGCTGCGCTGCTCGCTGGCTTGGCGCTATTTGTGTTTGATTGCGGTTCGGCGATCTATGTCGTCAATTATCTGAGCCTGCGCCAGTCGGTGACGCCGGATGCCTTGCTGGGGCGGATGGTCACTTCGATGCGTTTTGTCACCATTTTGCCCGGCCCGCTGGGCACGCTGGCGCTTGGCGGATTGGGCGATGCGCAAGGCTTGCCCGCGACCTTTGTCTTGATGGGTGGGGTGTGTCTGGCTGCCGCCATGTTTGCGGCGCGATGGCTGCCGCGTTCGACATCGAAATAGGCGGTTGCCGCACAAATCAGACGCAAAAAAACGCCGCGATCTTTCGATTCGCGGCGTTGGTTTTAGCGCGGTAAGCGCTTATTCGTAGCGGTTGCCACGGCGATTGCCACGGTCGGCATTGCCGCGCGGCGCATCGGCACGAAAGCCTTCTTTGCGAGCACCCGTGCCTTCGCTGCGGAAGCTGCGACCTTCGCCTTGGCGCGGTGCGGCTTCATTGCGGAAGGTGCGCGGTGCGCTGTCGCGGTTGAAATCACGGCCACCTTGCGGGCTGCGCGCTTGACGATCGCCGTACGGACTGTTGCCAAACGGGCGCTCGGCACGTGGTTCGGCCGGACGACGGTCGGCGCTGCGGGTGTCGCCATCACGGTTGAAGCTGCGTTCGCGCGGTGCATCGCTGCGGAATTCGCGATGGTCACGGTTAAAGCCTTCGCCATGCGGGCGCTTGCCTTTGTAGCCGCCGCCACCGCCGTGCGGGCGTTTGCCACCTGTTCCCGGACGACGATCCATGCGTTCTGGGCGGAAGTTCGCTTCCAGACCCGGCAAAGCCATCGTTTCGAATTCGATCTTGTAAACGCGCTTGATGCGGGTCATCGGCTGGAAGTCGTTCTTGCCGACCAGCGAAATGGCGCGGCCGCTACGACCGGCACGGCCGGTGCGGCCAATGCGGTGGATGTAGTCTTCGGCGAATTTCGGCAAATCGAAGTTGATGACGAGGCCAATGCCGGCGACGTCGATGCCGCGTGCAGCGACATCCGTCGCCACCAGAATATCGGCTTCGCCGCGACGCAGGCGATCGAGCGTGCGACGACGGTCGCGCTGGGGCAGATCGCCGTGCATGGCTGCAGCACGGAAGCCTTCCAGCTTCAGCCATTCCGCTACGCCATCAGCGTCAGCCTTGGTGGCGGTGAACACAATTGATTGTTCGCCTTCGGCGCTGGTTTTCAGAATTTGCGCAGCGATTTTCAGCTTGTGCTCATAGCCGTCAGCGTAATGCACGCTCTGGTCGATCTGGGCTTGCGAATTGTTTTGCGCAGCCAGTTCAATAAGTTTCGGGGCGCGCAGCATCGGTGCGGCAAAACTTTGTACCGATTCGGACAGGGTGGCCGAAAAGAGCGCGGTCTGGCGATCTTTGGGCAGGCTGGCGACGATGGTTTCGACTTCGTCGATAAAGCCCATGTCGAGCATACGATCTGCTTCGTCGAGCACCAGCATTTCCAGGCGGCGGAAATCAACACGACCCCCACGGATCAGATCGTTCAGGCGGCCAGGCGTGGCGACCATCACTTCCAGCGGCTGCGACAAGAGTTTGTTTTGCACCGGATAAGGCACGCCGCCAACAAAGCTGGCGACCTTGCACTTCGGGATGCGGCGGCAGAATTCAGTGGCAACCTTGGCCACCTGTTCAGCCAGTTCACGGGTCGGGGTCAGCACCAAAAGGCGCGGGCCACGACCTGCGGTATTCGGGTTCTTCAAGAGGCGTTGCAGTGCGGGCAGCAAGAACGCAGCGGTTTTACCCGTGCCCGTTTGTGCTGAAACCATCAGATCGTGGCCAGCCAGCAGTTCCGGAATCGCCAGCGCTTGGACGGCGGTCGGCGCAGTGATGTTTTGCGAGGACAGTTGCTGGGCGAGCAGCTGATCGAGTCCCAAGGCAACGAATGCGTTGATTTCAGTGTTTTCGGTATTTTGCGCGGAATGCGGCATGTAAAACTATTCCTTCAAAGTCAAAAGCACAGGGAAGGAGTCGACAGCAGCACGAGCCACGGCAAAAAAGCCGCAAGCACAAGGCATGCGTTCACGTCACGTTAGACGATGGTCGGGTTTCCCCACGGGCCAGATTGTTGTTCTGGCGCGACATCGACGCTAACCGTGAGTTGGCCGCAAGCACAAAAACGCGCGGGGTGAGGGGTCAGAGGCGATGGTGAATTTCAAAAATTCAGCCTTGGATCAAAGAATTAACCGAGGCTGGCAGAGGTTGCGGATTATCCGTAGAGTTTTTCTTTTGTGCAAGCTATTTCTGATGGGCTTGTCAATGGGGTGGGTGTCGCATGCCGATTTCATTGGATTTTGCTCGCGGCTGGTGGAGCACGGAGAAGTGGCGTCCTTGGGGGAGGGGGGGTGGGTTTCATACAATTTGCGAGGT
>CAXYUI010000195.1:0-4174 GCA_964291975.1 uncultured Formivibrio sp.
TCCATGGCGACGATGGCGAGCAATTGCAAAAGGTGGTTTTGCACCATGTCGCGCAGCGCGCCAGTCTGATCGTAAAACGCCGCGCGAGTTTCCACGCCGACTTGCTCGGTAACAGTAATCTGCACGTCGCGTATCCATTCGCGCCGCCAAAGTGGCTCGAACAGCGCATTGCCAAAACGCAGCGCGAGCAGGTTTTGTACCGGCTCTTTGCCCAAGTAATGGTCGATCCGATAGATCTGGCTTTCGTCAAAATGCGCGCCGACTTCGGCGATGATCGCTTCGGCTGATTCCAGATCGTGGCCCAGTGGTTTTTCCAGCACCACTCGCGCCAGTCCACGATTAAGACCGGCTTCGGCCAAATGGTGGCAAATCGGCGCAAAGAGGTTGGGCGCGGTGGAAAGATAAAAGACGCGGACATGCTCAGGGTGACGTGCGAGCGTGTCGACCAGTGCTTTGAAATCGGCCGGGTTGTTGGCGTCTAGGTGCAGGTATTCGATGTGGGCGGCAAAGCTGTCCCAGTGCGCTTCGTCGTAGTCAGCGCCGAGATGGCCTTTAACCAGCTCTTCGGCTTTGTATAGATAAGCCGTCTGATCGGCGACGCTACGGCCCAGGCAAATGATGCGGCTGGCATCGGGCAAGTGACCATCCTGATGCTGGTGATACAGTGCGGGCAGCAGCTTGCGCATCACCAGATCGCCGGTGCCGCCAAATAACACCAGATCGAAATCGGCAATCGGTTTCATGGCCAGCCTCCGTAGTAAAGTTTCATGAATCGTACTACCTGACCCTGACAACAGCAAACACTTATGCCTTTGATCGCAAGAAAGGTGCAAGAGTCAAAATGCGGATTGTCCCCAGTCCTGTCTCTGTAGTAAAACTACGGCTTCACCCATGTACGCAGGAGTCGCCACGATGCATGACGTCATTGTCGAAGTTACTGCCCGGATCGTCGCGCGCAGCCGCGCCAGTCGAACTCGCTATCTGGATCGCATGGCCGCTGCGCGTGCCGATGGTTCGCAGCGTCGTGCCTTGCCGTGTGCCAATCAGGCGCATGCCTGGGCCGCGATGCCCACGGACGACAAGCTGCGCCTGCGGGAACTGAAAGCGCCTAATATCGGCATTGTCACGGCCTACAACGACATGCTCTCGGCGCACCAGCCTTATGGCGTATATCCCGATCTGATCAAATCGGCTGCGCGCGCGGCCGGTGCGACGGCGCAAGTGGCGGGCGGCGTGCCGGCGATGTGCGACGGCATCACCCAGGGTCAGGCCGGCATGGAATTGTCGCTGTTCAGCCGCGATGTGATCGCCATGAGTACGGCGATTGCGCTTTCGCACAATGTGTTCGACGCCACGCTTTGCCTGGGCGTGTGCGACAAGATCGTGCCGGGACTCTTGATCGGCGCGCTGCAATTTGGTCATCTGCCAACGATTTTTGTACCGGCCGGCCCGATGTCGACCGGCATTTCCAATAGCGAAAAATCCAAAACCCGCCAGCTCTATGCCGAAGGCAAGGTCGATCAGGACGCTTTGCTGGCTTCGGAAGAGGGCGCTTACCACGCACCAGGAACCTGCACCTTTTACGGTACGGCCAATTCCAATCAGATGATGATGGAAATGCTCGGCCTGCATCTGCCCGGCGCGGCTTTCGTGCCGCCGCACGATCCGCTGCGCCGCATGCTGACCGAAGCTGCCGCTCAGCGTGCCGCTGCGATGACTGCGCAAGGCGAAAATTACACGCCGCTGTATGAAGTCGTGACCGAAAAATCCATCGTGAACGCGCTGGTCGGTCTCTTGGCCACGGGCGGTTCGACCAATCACACGATTCATCTGGTGGCGATTGCGCGCGCGGCGGGCATCGTCATTGACTGGAGCGATTTCAGCGATCTTTCTGCCATCGTGCCGCTGCTTGCGCGCGTCTATCCGAATGGCCCGGCGGATGTGAACCAGTTCCATGCCGCTGGCGGCATGAGTTATCTGATCCATGAGCTTCTTGCTGGCGGCTTTTTGCATGAAGATGTCAAAACCGTTTCGGGGCAGGGCATGGCCGGACAGGCGGCGCATCCGCAGATCGAAGCGGGCAAGCTGGCTTGGCTGCCAGCGCCGAAGCGCAGTGGCGATCAGACGATTCTGCGCGCGGTGACTGAGCCCTTTAGTGCTGACGGTGGTTTGCGTTTGCTGACTGGCAATCTCGGTCGTTCAGTCATCAAGGTTTCTGCCGTTGCGCCTGAGCACCGGATTGTCGAAGCGCCAGCCATCGTGTTCGACGATCAGGAAGACGTCCTCGCTGCTTTCAAGCGCGGCGAGCTCGAATGTGACTTTGTCGCCGTGCTGCGTTTCCAGGGGCCGCGCGCCAATGGTATGCCCGAGCTGCACAAGCTCACGCCAGCGCTTTCGGTCTTGCAAGATCGCGGTTTCAAGGTGGCGCTGGTCACTGACGGACGCATGTCGGGCGCATCGGGCAAGGTGCCGGCGGCGATCCATGTCACCCCCGAAGTTGTTTGCGGTGGGTCATTGGGGAAAGTACTTACTGGTGATATGATTCGCCTCGACGCTCAGGCGGGTACGCTCGAAGTGCGAGTGTCTGATGCCGAGTTACTGTCCCGCCCGATGCCGGTGCTGGATGCAACAAAAAATGCGCACGGCATGGGACGCGAACTGTTTGCAGGTTTCCGCCAGCAGGCAGGCAGTGCCGAAGAGGGCGCCATAAGTCTGGGTCTATCCCACTGATTTTCCGGTTTTAAGTTGTTGCGCGTGGTTGGCGCAGCTGTTTGGTCTCATCTCTCAGGAGTAATAAGAAATGGCAATCAAAGTCGGTATTAACGGCTTCGGTCGTATCGGCCGTATGGTATTCCGCGCAGCAATCCAGAACTTCGACGACATCGAAATCGTGGGTATCAATGACCTGCTCGAGCCGGACTACCTCGCTTACATGCTCAAGTACGATTCCGTGCACGGCAAGTTCAAGGGCGAAGTTTCCATCGAAGGCAACACCCTGGTTGTGAACGGCAAGAAGATTCGCCTGACCGCCGAGCGCGATCCGGCTGCCCTGAAGTGGAACGAAGTCGGTGCTGATGTCGTGGTTGAATCCACTGGCCTGTTCCTGACCAAGGAAACCGCCGAGAAGCACATCGCTGCTGGCGCCAAGAAGGTCATCATGTCGGCGCCGTCGAAAGACGACACCCCGATGTTCGTGTACGGCGTGAACGACAAGACCTACGCTGGCCAGACCATCATCTCCAATGCTTCGTGCACCACCAACTGTCTGGCACCGCTGGCCAAGGTCATCAACGACAACTTCGGCATCAAGCGTGGCCTGATGACCACCGTGCACGCCGCTACCGCAACGCAAAAGACCGTTGACGGCCCGTCCAACAAGGATTGGCGCGGTGGCCGTGGCATTCTGGAAAACATCATTCCGTCGTCCACTGGCGCTGCCAAGGCTGTGGGCGTGGTGATTCCGGAAATCAAGGGCAAGCTGACCGGCATGGCCTTCCGCGTTCCGACCTCCGACGTGTCCGTGGTTGACCTGACTGTCGAGCTGAACAAAGAAGCCAGCTACGAAGAAATCTGCGCCGCTGTGAAGGCCGCTGCTGAAGGCGAACTGAAGGGCGTACTCGGCTACACCGAAGACAAGGTCGTGGCGACCGACTTCCGCGGTGAAGTTTGCACCTCCACCTTCGATGCCGAAGCCGGTATCGCGTTGGACAAGACCTTTGTGAAGCTCGTGTCGTGGTACGACAACGAGTGGGGCTATTCCAACAAGGTTCTGGAAATGGTTCGCGTGATGGCTTCGAAGTAATTCGAATCCACCGCAATAGAAAAAGGCAGCTTCGGCTGCCTTTTTCTTGTCTGTGTGCCGTAAGCGTGACAAAAACCATGATCGCGTGCACGTCAACTTGAGGAAATAAGCGCCTGTTCAGTAAACTGCGCCCCTGTAATTTCTTGTAATGAATAAATCTAAACGGGAGTGTGTATGTCAAGGTTGTTTCGGGTGCTCTGTGTATTCTGTTTTGCCGCGGTGATTGGCGCTTGCGGCGGTGGCGGTGGCAGCGGAGGGGTAAATAGTCCAAGTGGTAGTAGCGGCAACAGCAGCAACAGTAGTAGCAGTAGTAGTAGCAGTGCAAATGCGGCTACTGATGGACTCTCGGTTTCCCAAAATAGCTTGAATCTG
>CAXYUI010000196.1:0-4160 GCA_964291975.1 uncultured Formivibrio sp.
CTGGCTGATCGACCTCGGCCCCGAAGGCGGCGCGGGCGGCGGCCAGATCATCGCCTGCGGCACGCCCGAAGCGGTGGCCAAAAATACGGCCAGTCATACGGGGCATTATTTGGCGAAAGTGTTGGGGCAATAAACAACGGGCGCGAAAGCGCCCGTTTTCAAATCAACCGCAGTGCGGGTCATCGACCCGCTGTCAGCCTTATCGGCTTGAGCAGGACTTGCGCTGCTGGAACAGGCAGTTTTCAAGCAACTTGAGCACGTTCTTGGCGGTTTCTTTGTCGCCGTGATAATTGGCGGTGTAGAAGGCGTGGAACAGGGCTTTTTCTTGCTGTTTGAGTTCAGTGCTGGGCATGGGAATCCTCCTTGAGATGTAGAGGCAGCCGGGTCATTCCGGGCTGCGATCGTCACCTGTCGGTTATCCGGCAAGTTTCCGGCGCAAAGTATGCACCTGCACTGCAGCAAAATGCCGCCAAAAATGGCGCGGGCATTTGCATCATTGTTCTCTTTTCAGATGCTGGTTTTTTTGTTCAAGCGGTGGTGCTTGGGGGCTTGAAGGCCTGTCTGGCCGGAAAACCGCGCCGGCCTTACATGGATCGGCGATGGCGCGGTCAGGTGGCGTCGCTTAGTGGGCGCAGCGTTGCTTGATGAGGGTGATCAGTTCGATCAGCGCCAGTGCGATCGCGCCGGCAATGAGCCCGATCCCCATATTGGCGAGCGGCGCGGCAGCGCCCAGCGGCTCGATCAGGTGATGCAGCGGCGCAATGCCGTGCGCGAGAACCCCACCGCCGACGAGGAACATCGCCACGGTGCCGGCGACCGACAGAAACTTCATCAGCCACGGCGCGGCCAGAACCAGACCGTTGCCGAGCACTTTCAGGATTGCGGCAGATTTTTTGCGCAGCCAGAACCCGAGATCGTCGAGTTTGACGATGCTGGCGACCAGCCCGTAAACGCCGATCGTCATCACCACGGCCACCAGCGCCAGTGTCAGCACGCGCTGCATGAAAGGCGCATCGGCCACCGTGCCGAGCGCGATGACGATGATTTCGGCCGACAAAATAAAATCGGTGCGCACTGCGCCTTTGATTTTTTTCTTTTCATGCGCGCGGATGTCGACTTCGGGCGTGGCCAGCGCTTCGGCCAGATCCGCGTGATCTTTGGTGGCTTCCTTGCCATGCAGCAGTTTGTGGGCGATTTTTTCGACGCCTTCAAAGCACAGATAAAGCCCGCCGATCATCAAGAGCGGTTGCACCAACCAAGGCGCGAGCGCGCTGATCGCCAGCGCCAAGGGCACCAGAATCACCTTGTTGACGAGTGAGCCGCGCGCCACCGCCCAGACCACCGGCAGTTCGCGGTCGGCGTTGACGCCGGAAACCTGCTGGGCGTTGAGCGCCAGATCGTCGCCGAGTACCCCGGCGGTTTTTTTGGCGGCGACCTTGGTCATCGCGGCCACGTCATCAAGGATGCTGGCGATATCGTCGAGCAGGGTCAAAAGACTGGCAGAAGCCATGGATACTCCGGAAGTAGTGGTTTTGCGGCCGGATCAAACCGGCCAGAGGGTGAAAATCAGTGGCAGGCACAGCGAAGTCAGTACGCCGTTCAAGCCCATGCCCAGACCAGAAAATGCGCCGGCGGTGGGAGAAATCTGAAAGGCGCGGGCGGTGCCGGTGCCGTGCGAGGTGATGCCGATGGCAAATCCCTTTACGGCATCATCATGGATGCGCAGTACGCGCAGCAGGGTTTCGGCGATCATCGCGCCAAAGACGCCGGTGACCATGACGGCGGGGGCGGCGATTGGGGCATTGCCGCCGTGCGGGTCGGCCAGCGCCATGGCGATCGGGGTGGTGACCGACTTGGGCGCAAAGCTGACCAGTACTTCAGGCGTGAGTCCGAACAGATAGCCAAAGGCAATCACTGAGCCGATGGCGGTCAGACCGCCGATCAATAGCGCAATCATCAGTGGCAGCAGCAGTTCGCGCACCCGCGCCAGATTGGTGTAGAGCGGAATCGCCAAAGATACGGTGGCAGGCCCCAGCAGCAGATGGATGATGTAGGCGCTGCTCATGTATTGCGCATAGCTGGTGCCCGTGAGCTTGAGCAGCCCGATCAGCAGCATGGCGGCGACAAAGACCGGATGTAAGAGCGGAAAGCGGCGACTGCGGTGGAATAGCCAGTCGGCCAGCAGATAAGTACCGACCGTGAGCGCTAACCAAAAAGCCGGATGTTGCAGGAGCGCTTTCATGATTGATCTGCCTTACGGCGCAATAGCCATTGCAAGGTCAAGGCGGTGACGGTCATGGTGACGAGGGCCGATAAAACCAAGGTGGCCAGCATGGCCAAACCGTGCTGGGCCACCAGGGCGGATTGGTCGATCAGCCCAACGCCGGCCGGCACGAACAGTAGCGCCATGTGCGAGAGCAAGCCCGAGCCCGCTTCACTGGTGTTCGGACTGATGCGGCGGCGCCATAGCGCGAGCGCGAGCAGCAGCAACATCCCTGCGACCGCGCCGGGAATCGGCAGGCCGAGCAGGGTGACGAAGGCTTCGCCGCCGAGCCAGCACAGCAAAAGCCACAGAAGTCCGAGCAGCATTCCTGCGTTCACAGTTGCACCAGCTCCAATTTATTGAGACTGCGGCCAAGGAAGCGCTCGCCGATGGTCTGAAATTTCACCGGCAAGTCGGTCACA
The DNA here is from genome assembly GCA_964291975.1 of uncultured Formivibrio sp. Lineage (GTDB taxonomy): Bacteria > Pseudomonadota > Gammaproteobacteria > Burkholderiales > Chitinibacteraceae > CAXYUI01. The sequence goes on from CAXYUI010000196.1 coordinate 2,686, forward strand.
TAAAAGCGGTAATCGGGCACGCTGCGTTCGGTGTTGGCCAAGCCCTGTGCTTGCAAGAGCGCGGCGGTTTGGTCGGCGATCGACAGGGCGGAATCGACCAGTTTCATCCGTGAGCCCACCACTTCGAGCAGCAGCGGCTTTAACAGCGGATAGTGGGTGCAGCCGAGCACCAGGGTGTCGATTTGTTCGACGAAAACGGGCTTGAGGTATTCCTGCGCCGTCATGCGGGTGACCGGATGGTCGAGCCAGCCTTCTTCGACCAGCGGCACAAACAGCGGGCAGGCCTGCGAATACACGCGGCATTCCGGGTTGAGATCATGGATGGCGCGTGCGTAAGCGTTGGAATTGATCGTGGCCGGCGTGCCGATCACGCCGATGCCGCCGCTCTCGGTTACCTGCACGGCATTGCGCGCGCCGGCTTCGATGACATCGAGCACCGGCACCTGGGCGGCTGCGCGCACCTTGTCGGCGGCGACGGCGGCCATGGTGTTGCAGGCGATGATGAGCATCTTTACCTGCTGTTTTTGCAGGAAATCGGCGATCTGCTGGGTGAAGTGCTCGATGGTGGCGACGGACTTCACGCCATAGGGCACACGCGCGGTATCGCCGAAATAGATGATGTTTTCGAAGGGCAAACGATCCATCAGCGCGCGCACGACGGTCAGGCCGCCGACGCCGGAATCGAAAACACCAATCGGATGGGAGGGTTGGGAAACGTGCATGAGAGCTCCGGAGCAAGGCGCCTATTCTAGCCGCAGCCCACTTGGGCGGCGAGTGCAAGAGTTGGCGACGCGGCTGGTAATACTACGGCCGCGAGAAAACCGCACGCCTGCGTACTAGACTGCAACGGTCAAGCCCGGCAAAGCGCGCCATGTCCAACGAAGAATCCAGTTCTTATCTTGCGCCCGAGCAACTGTGCATCGGCCTGTATGTCCACCTTGATCTGCCGTGGATGGATCACCCATTTACCTTCAGTAGCTTCAAGATCAAGGATGACGAGCAGCTGGAAAAGCTCAGGCGCTTGGGGCTGCAGCAGATTCGCTACTCTCCGGCGAAAAGCGATGTTGAACCGGCGCTTGTTCGCGCCCCGCAGCCTGCCGTCGCCCCGCCCGTTTCCGAGCCGCCTCATCCTGTGGAAGACGAAGCCACGCTCATGGCCAAACGTGCCCGAATCGCCAAACTCGAAGCGCATCGTCAGGCCATGGTTCAGTGCGAAAAGGCGTTTGGCAACGCGGCGCAGACGGTGCGTATGCTGGAAAAAAACATTCATGCCCGCCCGAAAGAAGTCGTCGCCGAGGCCGATCGCCTGGTCGATGGCATGCTCGATTCCCTGCTCACGGATCGGGATATCGCCCTTCACCTGATGAGCGATCGCGCCGCAGGCGAGGAGATCTACTATCACTCGCTCAATGTCTCGGTACTTTCCTTGACGCTGGCCAAAGAGCTCAAGCTTTCGCGTGGCGACATCCATATCC
>CAXYUI010000197.1:0-4154 GCA_964291975.1 uncultured Formivibrio sp.
GTTTTACTGCCACGCCCGCGAGACGCCCTTGCGCCTGCGCGACGGGCTCATCGGCAAAAACGGGCAGATCGCGGATCGGTGTGCGCTCGGGCGGAAAGAGGCCGCCTTCGCTGAGCCAGACGCCGTTGACGAGCGCCTCGCCGCGTGCGGCGCGCGCATCGTTGACGGGGTGGGTGTAGAGCAGCATCTGCATTTCATTAAGAATTTGATGCCAGCGGCTGGCCTCGCTGCCTTGCGGCAGATGCGCAGCGATATTGCGCCCGCAAACTTGCGCGAGCGGCGTGAACTGGGCGGCCGGTTCGACGGGTAGACGCACAAACCAGAGTGTTGGCGTGGCGGCGACAAAGACTAAGCCATCGCCAGAAAATTGGGCATTGAGCGCCGCGATCAGCGCATCGGATTCTGTCTGGCTGATCGCAAAATGGTGGGCATCGAGCAGGGTCACGCTGTTGTTGTCGAGCCGCAGGCTGACAGGGTCGGCGCAGAGCCAGTAGCCGGATTCGCTTTGCGGCATCAGGTCGGCGAGCAGCAGCGGCGCACGAGCGATCTTATCCTGGCAAGTCGCGGCAGTCAGGCTGGCGCGACCCAAGAGCCAAGCGAGCGCTGGCAGTGCGAGTCCGGCCTGAACGGGCGCGGCTTCGCGGGATTCGGGCCAGACGGCGGCGGGGAGTTCGATGCGGATTTTCATGGCCGTGGATCTTAACATGGCCGGCAGATGGGCAAAAAAAGACCGCGCCCGAAGGCGCGGTTCAAATTACCACTGGAGATACACGAAGCATCAGCTTGCGAAACGAATAGTGCTTTAGTTAGAACCAGTGGGTATTGATGCGAATCAAACAACCCTTACGGGTACATGGATTTCGGCGCAATGAGGGTCTAGCGGGGTATGGCAAAGGGGAGGTGGCGAGCCCGACCCCCGGCACTGGCATCAAAAGCTGTGGCTGCTTCCTTCCGGACCTGACCAGGTTCACCTTCTAGCCATGCGGGGAGGCCCGCCATGGAGCGCAGTCCAGACAGACTGCGAAACGAAGGCGGAGTCTACCACAGGCCGGCGGCTAATTGTCGAGCGGGATTTTTGTCTTCAAGCCAGCGAGCCCATTTCGCCGCGTAGATTCTGCTTCATACCTTCGCGCACGCTGGCAGGATCGGGGTTGCGGCCAAACAGGTAGTGCAATTTGGCAATGGCCGTTTCTGGCCCCATTGGGCCGGCTGGGATCGCGCCGATGCGGGCAATTTCGTGCCCGGCTGCGTAATGTGCCGGTCGCACAATCCCGGCAAGGCACTGGCTGCAATTGACAATGACCGCGCCACGGCGCGCTTGCCAGTAAATCGCCTCAATCAGATCCGGGCGATGCGGCAAATTGCCGCTGCCCCAACTTTCCAGCACCAGACCGGCGAGCGGCGCTTTTTCGAGCGCCGTGATTAAGAGATCGTAACTGAGTCCGGGATAAAGCTTGAAAGCGGCGATGCGCGCGGAGGGATTGATTTTGACCAAGTGCAGTGGCTCAGTGGCGACAAGCGCCGGCCAGCGGCCGTCCCAGTTTGGCGCGGCGAAATCGTCATCGCGCTCGGTGCCGGTTTTGCGCACGGCAAAGCCCGGCAGCACCTTGCCGCCAAAGGTCACGCGCACGCCGGCTGTACCGCTGGCGGCTTCACGAATCGCGCTGGCGACATTGGCTGGCGCGTCGCTGCCCGCTTGCAGCCAAGGGCGTTGCGCGCCGGTGATGATGACGGGCTTGGCTAGATGCTCGAGCTGGAAGGAGAGCGCGGCGGCGGTGTAGGCGAGGGTGTCAGTGCCGTGCAGTACGATAAAGGCGTCAAAGTCGGCATAAAAGCGCGCAATATCTGCGCCGATGCGATTCCAGTCGGCCGGCCCCATACTCGATGAATCGAGTAGTTCAGGGTATTCCAGTACGGTGATTTCTGGCGTATCGGGATGACTGGCTGCGAGCGCGCGCAATGGTTCATGCAATACGCCAGGCGCAGGTGCCAAACCGTGCATCGTGGGCTTGCAGCCGATCGTACCGCCGGTATAGAGGCAAAGGATCTTGGTCATGATGTCTCTGTGGAAGGGGGTTTTTGGTTAGAATAGCCGGTTTGGTCATTCACGGGCGTTCAGCCATGAGCACGATTGCAGACAATCGCAAAGCGTTTCACGATTATTTCATTGAAGAACGGCTCGAGACGGGGCTGGCGCTGGAAGGTTGGGAAGTCAAGTCGATCCGGGCTGGCCGCGTGCAGTTGAAAGAATCCTACGTGGTTTATATCAACGGCGCGTTTTGGTTGGTGGGCGCGCATATTTCGCCTTTGACCACGGCGTCGACTCATGTCAATCCTGATCCAACCCGCCATCGCAAGCTTTTGATGCATCTGCGCGAAATCGAAAAATGGTCAGGCCGGGTTGACCGGGGCGGTTATACGATCATGGCGCTCAACATGCATTTTCAGCGCGGCCGCATCAAGCTCGAAATCGGCCTTGCCAAGGGCAAGAAGCAGCACGACAAGCGTGAAACTGAAAAAGAGCGCGAATGGGTGCGCGAAAAAGCGCGACTGGTGCGCAGCAATAACAAGCACGGTGAATAAAAAAAGGTTGGCCTTGGCCAACCTTTTTTGGTCTGGTCGCGGCTTACTCTTCGACCTTGGCTTTTTCGCCGATTTTCCCCTCGGCGCCAGACAACAGCCCCTGAATGTTCTTCTTGTGCCGTGCGATCAGCAGTGCCGCGATAATCACGACCGCAATGTGATAGGCCGTGGCCGGCAGCAGAAAGAAAGCCATGACGGGTGCAAGCAGCGCAGCGACGAGCGCAGCCAGCGAAGAAATCTTGAAACCCTTGGCGATAATCAACCAGACCGCGATAACGGCGAATCCCATCCAGCCGTTGAGCGCCAGCAAAATCCCGCCCGCAGTGGCGACCCCCTTGCCGCCCTGAAACTTGAAAAACACCGGCCACATATGACCGAGAATCGCAGCAACCGCGCAAGCTGCAATGGCCACATCGCCCAAGCCCAGCGCCGCAGCGGCTTTTTGCGCCAGAAAAACGGCGATCCAGCCCTTGAAAGCGTCGCCAGCCAGGGTCAGCGCGGCGGCTTTTTTATTGCCTGAGCGCAGCACATTGGTCGCGCCCGGATTGTTGGAGCCATAGGTGCGCGGATCGGCCAGTCCCATCAGGCGCGAGACGATCACGGCAAAAGAAAGTGAGCCGATCAGGTAAGCGGCCAGAACAAGTACGAGCAAGCTCATCGGGAATCCCCTAAAATCGCAAGCCCCGGATTCTAAGGCAAGGCAGCGCTTCTGCCCATGCCAGCAGCAAAAGAGACGAAATGGACATTATTTTCTTGCATACCGTGCGCGCCAAAACCCTGATCGGCTGGTACGACTGGGAGCGCGTTGCGCCGCAAAACGTGGAAATCGATCTGGAAATCGGTTTGCCCTCGTCCAAGGCTTCCGGTTCCGATGATCTGACCGACACCATTGATTACGATCGCGTCGTGCAGGATTTGCGCGCCGACTTGCTGGAGCAGCACTTCCAGCTGCTCGAAGCCCTGGCTGAACATATCGCGCAGCGCATCATTGGCGGGTTTGGCGCGCCCTGGGTGCGGGTTTCTGTCACCAAACCCGGCATTTTGCAGGATGTCGCGCGCGTGGGCGTGACGCTGGAGCGGGGCATGCGAGCCTGAGCGTGTTCAAGCTCGTTTGAGCCAGTTGATCCAGTCATCCATGCCTGCGCCGCTCAGCGCACAAACACAGTAAATCTGCACTTGGGGCTGGATGCTGCGCGCGTGCGCGATGGCTTGATCGAGCCGGAACGGCACATAAGGCAAGAGGTCGATTTTGTTGATAATCAGCACTTCGGCGGCGGCGAACAGATCCGGGTATTTGAGCGGTTTGTCCTCGCCCTCGGTGACCGACAGAATGGCGACCTTGGCCGTCTCGCCCAGATCGAAACCGGCTGGGCAGACCAGATTGCCGACATTTTCGATAAACAGAAAGCCGTTTTCCGGCAAAGCCAGCTGATCGAGCGCGCGCGCGATTTGCTGCGCATCCAGATGGCAGCCGTGCCCGGTATTGATCTGGAGCGCCGGAGGGCCCGGGGGGCGGGTACGTTCGGGATCGGGCTCCGGCTGCTTGTCGCCTTCGGTGACCCCGCGCGGGT
>CAXYUI010000198.1:0-4144 GCA_964291975.1 uncultured Formivibrio sp.
ACCCGCCGCCGCGCCGGCCGCGCCAGTCCGGACATCGAAGTGGGCGGGCTGCGGCTTTCCCCGCAAACCCATGCGGTGAGTTTGAACGGCGAGTCGTTGGCCTTGTCCGCGCGCGAATTTGCCTTGCTGCACGCGTTGATCGAGCGCCCCGGCGTGGTGCTTTCTGTGCCGCAATTGCAAGAAAAAATCTACGGCTGGAGCGACGAAGTCGGCAGCAATACGGGTGAGGTTTACATCCACAGCCTGCGCAAAAAACTCGGCAGCGATTTCATCCGTAATGTGCGCGGCGTCGGTTATATGGTGGCGGGGAGCGCGCAATGAATTCAATCCGCAAAACGCTCTTGCTCTGGCTGCTGGGTGGCATTGCCTTCGGGATTGCATTGGTCACTTGGCTGATTTACACCCAGGCGCGCAGCGAGGCCAATGCCCTGTTCGACTACCAGATGAAGCAGATGGCCGCCGCCCTGCCGGGGCGCGCTTTTAGCCCGATCTCGCCGGAAAAACTGCTTGAAAACGATGAAGACATCGTGATCCAAATCTGGGATTCAACCGGAGTGCGCATCTACGGCTCGCACAGCGTGCAAGATCTGCCGCGCTGGGCGGCGTTTGGCTTTACCAATGTCAAAACGCGCGATGGCGATTGGCGCGTGTATAGCGATGCCCTCGGCGAAACCGTGGTGCAAATCGCCCAGCCCTTGCGCGTGCGGCGCGTGATTGCCGCACGCATCGCGTTCAATACTGTTGCGCCGCTGCTCCTACTTTTGCCCGCTTTGGGCGTGCTGATCTGGATTGCGGTTGGGCGCGGACTGAAATCTTTGCGCCGCGTCGCCGCTGAAGTGCGCCAGCGCGGCTCGCATGCGCTCGCGCCGATTCCTGAACGCAATCTGCCCGAAGAAGTCTCGCCGCTGGTGCATGCGCTGAACGATCTGCTGGGACGGCTCGACCATGCGCTCACCGCCCAGCGCGATTTTGTCGCCGACGCCGCGCATGAGTTGCGCACGCCGCTGACCGCGCTGCAACTGCAAGTCCAGCTCGCTGAGCGCGCACCCAATGAGGCCGCGCGGAGCGCGGCTTTTACCGATCTGAAAGCCGGTCTGGCGCGCGCCCATCATCTGGTCGCGCAATTACTGACCTTGGCGCGACAAGAGCCCGGCGCATTTCCAGCAGAACACGCAGCGCTGCGTCTGGATGCGCTGGCGCAAAGCGTAGTGGCTGATTTTGCCTTGTTGGCGAGTGAACGCGGCATTGATCTGGGCATTGCTCACGTCGATGAAGTCACCCTCAATGGCCATGCCGATACGCTGCGTATTTTGCTGGGCAATCTGATCGACAATGCCCTGCGCTACACGCCGGCGGGCGGCCATATCGATGTGATCGTGCGCCGGCTTGAAAGCGGCTGCGAGTTGGTGGTCGCTGACACTGGCCCGGGTATTCCGCAAGAAGAGCTGCCGCGTGTGCTCGACCGTTTTTATCGCGTGGCCGGCACGCAAACGCGCGGCAGCGGGCTGGGGCTGGCCATTGTCGAGCGCATTGCCCAGGCTCACGAGGCGCGTCTGATGCTGGAAAACCGCAGTGTGGGCGGTTTGCAAGCGCGTGTTTTTTTTACGGGGGCTTCGGTTCTTTAATTTTGTTTTAAGTTTTGCGCCTTAGACTGCCCCTCATGCCACAAGGCAAGGAGGTCATCATGGAACGCAAAATCCTGTTTCGCAGCGCACTCGCGCTGGCTATTGCAGCAGCCATTGGCGGCGCTTATTGGGTCGGACAGTCTCGCGGTAGCGCGACTCAGGGGCGTCCTGCACCCATTGTCACGGCTTCGTCGACCCTGCAGCCGGTCGGCGCCAAAGTGAGCGGCATGGATTTTTCGGCCATCGTCGAGCGCTTTGGTCCGGCTGTCGTCAATATCAGTGTCACCGGCAAGGCTCGCGCCACCAGCAACGAAGCCGAAGGCCCGGATTTCAACGATCCTTTCTTCGATTTTTCCCGCCGCTTTGCCCCGCAAATGCCGCGCTCGCAACAGCCGGTGCGCGGCCAAGGGTCGGGGCTGATTATTGCCGCCGACGGCCTGATTCTGACCAATGCCCATGTGGTTGATGGCGCTTCTGAAGTCACCGTCAAACTCACCGACCGCCGCGAGTTCATCGCCAAGGTACAGGGCGTGGACAAGCAGACCGACATCGCGGTACTGCGCATTGAAGCTGCCGATCTGCCAACCGCCATCATTGGCGATCCTGGCCATGTGCGCGTCGGTGAAGCGGTGCTCGCCATCGGCTCGCCCTTTGGTTTTGAAAACTCGGCCAGCGCTGGCATCGTCAGCGCCAAATCGCGCAGTCTGCCCGACGACAACTATGTGCCTTTCATCCAGACCGATGTCGCGGTCAACCCCGGCAATTCGGGTGGCCCGCTCTTTAATGCGCGCGGCGAGGTGATCGGCATCAATTCACAAATTTACAGCCAGACCGGCGGCTATCAGGGGCTATCGTTCGCGATCCCGATCGATGTGGCGATCCGCGTACAGGAACAACTGGTCAAGCACGGCAAGGTCACGCGTGGGCGCTTGGGGATTTCTGTGCAGGAGCTGAATCAAGGATTGGCGGCTTCTTTCGGACTGAAAACGCCGCGTGGCGCATTGGTTAGCACGGTAGAGGCGGGCGGCCCGGCCGAAAAAGCGGGACTGCAAGCTGGCGACATCATCATCAAGCTGGGCGACAAGGAAATCGAACACTCGAACGATTTGCCGGTGCTGGTGGCTGACATTACGCCGGGCAGCAAAACCACGCTGGAAGTGATCCGCAAAGGCAGCAGCAAGACGCTCAATATTACCGTGGGCGAAATGAAGACCGCCAAAGTCGTGCATGAGCCCAACCGCGCCAGCGACCCCGGTCGGCTTGGCGTATCGGTACGTGCGCTCAATGCTGAAGAGTTGGCGTCAGTGGGCTTGCAAAGTGGTTTGTTGATTGAAGACGTCACCGGTCCCGCCGCGCGCGCGGGCGTCCAGGAGGGCGATGTCATCCTGGCGCTCAATGGCAATCCGGTACGGACTGGCGATGAATTGCGAGATTTGGTTAAAAAAGCCGGCAAGCATATTGCCTTGCTGGTCTGGCGCGATTCAGCGCGGATTTTTATTCCGGTTGAATTGGGATAGTTTTTTTGCGTGAGTAGTAACTCCTCTCTGCCAAGAGTTTGGCGGCGCTGCGTGCGCCGCCTTTTTTTTGCAAAAAGCGCAAGCATCGGCCAGATCCCCATTCTGCGGTCGCGCCCGGTACAATGCCGCCCATGTCTGCTGTCACCCCCCTGCACCTGCTTGAACACGTTTTTGGCTACCGCGCTTTTCGCGGCCGGCAGGCGGAAATTGTCGACCACATCATTGCCGGTGGCGATGCGCTGGTCTTGATGCCCACAGGCGGCGGCAAATCGCTGTGCTACCAGATCCCCGCGCTGGCGCGTTCCGGTTGCGGCATCGTGGTTTCACCCTTGATCGCACTGATGCAGGATCAGGTCGATCAGTTGAAAGAGCTGGGCGTTGCCGCGGCTTTTCTGAATTCCACGCTGGATGCGCAAGCTGCGCGAGAAGTCGAACAGGCTTTTCTGGCAGGCGAATTGCAGATGCTGTACGTCGCGCCCGAACGCCTAGTCACCCCGCGATTTCTCAGTCTTTTGAAGCGCGCCGAAATTGCCCTGTTTGCGATTGACGAAGCGCACTGCGTTTCGCAATGGGGTCACGATTTTCGCCCTGAATACCTGGCGCTCTCGGTGCTGGCCGACGAATATCCGGGCATTCCGCGCATTGCGCTAACGGCGACGGCCGACCACGCCACGCGCGCCGAAATCGTCGAAAAGTTGCGGCTCGAATCGGCGCAGCAGTTCATTTCCAGCTTCGATCGCCCGAATCTGCGTTACACCATCGTCGAGAAAAAGACTTCCAAAGAACAACTGCTGACTTTCCTGCGCCGCGAGCACGAAGGCGATTCCGGCATCGTGTATTGCCTGTCGCGCAAGCGCGTTGAGGCCACGGCCGAATGGCTGCGCAGCAAGGAAATCAAGGCGCTGCCTTATCACGCCGGGCTGGATGCGGCGACGCGCGCCAAGAATCAGACCACTTTCCTGCGCGAAGAAGGCGTAGTCATGGTCGCCACCATCGCCTTTG
>CAXYUI010000199.1:0-4134 GCA_964291975.1 uncultured Formivibrio sp.
GGCAAGGTTTCCAGACCCTTGAGCAAGACCCAGGCATTAAAGGGCGACAAGGACGGTCCGGCGGTGCGCAGGAAGAAATAGATTGGGTCAATCAGTGCAGAATTGCCCACCACCGCGCCGCCGAGCACCCGACCCTGACCATCGATATATTTGGTGGCCGAATACACCACCAGATCAGCGCCAAGCGCCAGCGGCTTTTGCAGCACTGGCGTACAGAAGCTGTTATCCACTGCAAGCAGGATGTTTTTCTCATGCGCAATTTGCGCGAGCGCGCGCAGGTCGGCAATCTCGGTCAGCGGATTGGAGGGTGTTTCGAGAAAAAAGAGCTTGGTATTGGGCTTGATCGCCGCAGCCCAAGCCGCATTGTCGGTGGTCGGCACATAACTCACCTCAACGCCGAATTTGACCATGTAGTTATTGAAGAACTGAATGGTCGCGCCAAAAAGACCATTGGATGCGACGACATGATCGCCTGCTTTCAAATGAGCCATGCACAGTGCCAAGATCGCCGCCATGCCCGAACCTGCCGCAATGGCGCGCTCAGCGCCGGCCAGCGCAGCCAGACGCTCTTCAAAGGCAGTGACGGTGGGATTGCCAAAGCGCGAATAGGTGTAACCGGGCTTTTGATTGGAAAACTTCAGCGCCGCATCTTGGGCATCTTCAAACAAAAAACTCGAAGTCAGAAACAAGGCATCGGAATGCTCGTTGAATTCGGTGCGGTGCGTGCCAGCGCGGACAGCCAGCGTTTCGGGATGCAGTTCGCTCATTTTTTATCATCTCCAGTAAAAGAAACGGGGGCATCAGCCCCCGTAATTACGTCTGCCAATACTTAAATCAAATTTTGTTCAGCCACGCCGATGTTCAGATCCAGCATCTGCCCGCCTTCCTTGCCCTTTTGCGAAAGCGGCGAGATGCGCTTGGCTTCCAGCTCGTCAAGGTAAGCATCAGTGATGTCGCCGGTGATGTAGTGGCCATCGAAACACGAGGTTTCGAATTCGGTGATGCGCCCACCGCTGGCTTTGGAGCACGCCGCGATCAAATCGCTCAGCTCTTGATAGATCACGCCATCGGCGCCAATTTCGCGGGCAATTTCATCGGCAGAACGGCCAGTCGCGATCAGCTCACCGCGCGTCGGCATGTCGATGCCGTACACATGCGGGAACAGTACGGGCGGCGCGGCCGAGGCCAGATACACTTTGTTCGCGCCCGCTTCGCGCGCCATCATCACGATTTCTTTCGAGGTGGTGCCGCGCACGATGGAATCATCGACCAGCAACACATTGCGATCCTTGAATTCAACACCGATTGGGTTGAGCTTCTGGCGTACCGACTTACGACGGGTAGACTGCCCCGGCATGATGAAGGTGCGGCCGATATAGCGGTTCTTGATAAAGCCTTCGCGGTACGGCAGACCAAGCATGTCAGCCAACTGCTGTGCGGAAGCGCGGCTGGTATCGGGGATGGCGATCACGACATCAATATCGAGTTGGGGTGTGATTTTGCGGATTTTCTCAGCCAGGCTCTCGCCCATGCGCATGCGCGCTTCGTACACCGTAATGCCGTCGATCACAGTATCAGGGCGGGCGAAATACACATGCTCGAAAATGCACGGCACGAGCTTAGGGCTGCCGTGACACTGGCGGCTGTGGAACTGGCCGTCGAAAGAAATAAACACGCCTTCGCCCGGCGCCACATCGCGCCAAGCCTTAAAGCCCAAGGTATCGAGCGCCACCGATTCGGAGGCAATCAGGTATTCCTTGCCGGCCAGCGTATCGTGGGTGCCCATGGTCAGCGGACGAATGCCGTACGGATCGCGGAAAGCCACCAGACCGTAGCCGGCGATGATCGCTACCACGGCATAAGCGCCCTTCACGCGTCGATGCACCGCCGAGATCGCTTCAAAAATGGCATCCGGATCGAGCTGCGTGCCTTTCACGCGGCGCGAAAGTTCGTGCGCGAATACATTGAGCAGCGCTTCGGAATCCGAATTGGTGTTGATGTGCCGCAGATCAGTGCGGTACATCTCATCCTTGAGTTGCTTGTCGTTGGTGAGGTTGCCGTTGTGCGCCAACACAATGCCAAAAGGGCTGTTCACATAAAACGGCTGGGCTTCAGCCACGCTGGACGCGGAACCGGCAGTGGGATAGCGCACATGGCCGATACCGGCATTACCCATCAGGGAGCGCATATTGCGGGTGCGGAACACGTCGCGCACCAAGCCCTGACCCTTGTGCATATGCAGCACGTTATCCTCTGCCGTCACGATGCCAGCCGCGTCCTGACCACGATGCTGCAACACCAGCAGGCCATCGTAGAGAAGCTGATTGACCGGAGTTTGGGCAACTACACCAAGAATGCCGCACATTGCATTACACCTTTCAGAAATTACGCTTCAAATCGGATTTTCCCGGCCACCGCATCGGGCAGCCAGGGTTTGATCTTGAGTGCAACGGCCTCGCACAGGGGGCTGAACATCGCATCGCGCCAGAACGCTTCGCGCGGCAGATCGGTCATCCCCGCAATCAGCACCGCCGTCAACACCAGAAAAGCGCCGCGCAAGCAGCCAAAACCAGCGCCCAGCACGCGATCCATCGGCTTGAGTCCACTGGCTTTCAAAAACTGGTTGAGGGTAATACGTACGATCGCCGAAACCAGCCAGACGGCGCAAAAGATGGCGATAAACGCCGCCATGTAACGCAGGCTGTCGTTCGGTAAAGATTCAGGCATATGCACAGAAAGCGGCGCGGAATAACTGGCCGCCAACCAAAAAGAAAAAAACCAGGCTGCCAGTGCCAACAATTCCTGCGTCAGGCCACGCATGACGGAAAGCAGAATCGAAAGACCCAGAATACCCAGCACCAGATAATCAAAAACCGTCACTTGCTGACCACCTGCCCGTTGACGCCCTGAGCTTGAGCTTTTTTGAGCCATTCCACCGCACGGGCGCGATCATCCGCCGGCCCGATCCGCACCCGGGTCAGTTCACCTTGAGCCGTTTTCACTTTCTCCGCATACGAAGGCAGACCCGCCTTTTTCAGCTTGGCGACAATTTGGTTTGCCTTGGCGGCATCCGCAAAGGCAGCAACTTGAACAAAGAATTTCGCAGAATGCGCTGCGGGCGCTTCTTCATCGCGGCCTTCCAGAATTGAGCGAGGATCGCGCGACACCGGTTTGATCGTCGGCTTAACCGTGGGTTTTGCTGTCGGTTTGCTTGTCGGTTTGGCCGCAACAACAGGTTTATTGGCGGGCTTGCTGCTGGCGATTTTTTTAGGAAGCGAGGTGGGTTCAAGCAAGGCTTGATCGACCTCGGTTTGACGATTAATCAACTGACCTGGCAGCACCTCGGTTGCCGCTGCGACAGGCGTTGCGGTCGCTTGCGGCGCACTTGCCTCTGGCTGTGACACGGCGATTACCGCACTGGCAAGATTACTGGAACTGGAAACGATTTCCACCGGGCGACTGGCCGCTAGGTTGGCAGGCGGTTCACCGTCGAGCGCAGTCCATAAGACGATCAACGCGAAGATCACCAGCGCGATCGCGCCAACCAGACGACGACGCGCGCGCTTGCGCAATTGCAGAAGTTCTTCGCTGACGTTGCTCATAGCCCTGATCCGCGTGCCGCCAGCACTTCGGCGACGGTAAAGAATGATCCGAAAGCGAGGATTCTATCAGTTTCGCCTGCCGCCTCACAGGCTGCGGCGTAAGCATTTGCAACGCAGTCATAACAGGCAATGCGCGCACCAGGTGCAATTCGCGCAACAATCCCGGCCAGATCTTCCACCAGCATCGCGCGCGGCAACTGCGGTGCGGCCAAATGCCAGACATCGATGCGATCAGCCAGCAACCCAACCACGCCGGCCACATCTTTATCTGCCATCATGCCGAGCACCGCATGGGTTTGGGCATAAAAGCCCATCTGATCGAGTGCGCCGCGCAGCACTGTGGCCGCATGCGGGTTGTGGCCCACATCCAAAATTACCGTCGGCCGCCCCGGCATCACCTGAAAGCGCGCCGGCCATTCCACTTGCAGCAGGCCTTGTTTGATAGCGCCAATACCCACCGGTAATTTGTCTTTAAGCGCATCTAGAATCGCCAGCACCAGCGCCGCATTGCCCAACTGATACGGGCCGCGCA
>CAXYUI010000200.1:0-4118 GCA_964291975.1 uncultured Formivibrio sp.
TCGCTACGAAATCGACGGCGACCGCCTGTTCTATCTGGTGCAAGACGCCATGCCGCGCGCCGTGGACGCTTGCCAGACCGAAATTCATCGCAATTACCTGGACATCCAGATTCCGGTTTCCGCGCGCGAGCGTTTCGGCTTTGCCATGCCGCAAGCCGATCTGGTTGCTACTGACGGCCGTCTCGACAGCCACGACATCGCCTTCTTCCCGACCCCGGCCAACGAATATTTCATCGATCTCGATCCGGGCAGTTTTGCCGTGTTCTACCCCGCCGAATTGCATCGCCCTTGCGTCCAGATCGGCGAGCAAAAGCCTTTCCGTAAAGTGGTGGTGAAAGTGCACAAGAGCTTGCTGGGTCTGTGATTCAGACTCGGTTTAACCAGCTTTGCCCGATAAAAACCCCGATCCTTGGATCGTTCTTTTTATCGGGCTCAGTGTCAGATTTTCGGCATCCAGTCGCCAAAAATCTTGGCGGCGGTGAAGGACTTGGCTTGATCGGCTGAGATAGTCAGCTGATCGCGCATCTTGCTGGCACCCTTGACTGGCGCGCCCGGGCCTTTGCTGCCGTATTCCATAAAGCGCGCGTGCTTGGGGTTGTCCGGCAGGAAGTTGTCTTTGGTGCCTGGCGCGCGACCTGTGCCGCTCATCGAAGCCCAGCCGTCGGTGGTGATGTGGTTGTCCATCCAGCAATCGATAAAGGCGGCTGCGCCGATGGCATCCGGATCAGCATAACGACCATCTGGCATGGTGGTGGTCGGATGCCACGGGCGACCCAGCGGTGTGGAGTTGGCCGGAACCTTGTCATTTTCTTTCTTCAGGCGGCTTTTGATAAAGACCAATCCGTATTTGTTTTCGATCTTGGTGCTTGGCGCCGAGATGTAGCCGATGGTTTTCAGATCGTCGCGTACGCGCGGACGCACCACGATGTCGCTGTCTTCAAACACGGTCTGGCCCGCGCCGAAAATAAAGTCGACATGGCCGGAAACATAGCTCTTGTAGAAGTAGGCGCGGCCGGCGTTGGTGAACAGGGTGTCCTGGAAGCCGGTGACTTTGACGTTGAAGAACACGGCGCGGTCGCTGCCGGTGTCGGTCATCAGCGCTACGGCCTGCGCATCTTTCTGGTATTTGGGATCTTTCTTGTCGAGCACGTCGTTGGCGTTGTAGTCATAGCCGTTCTCGATGGTCATGCCTTCGGCGCGGAAATCTGGCGCTTTCACGATCAGCGTGGCGCAGCCCCAAGTGCCCCATGTCTTGCCGTCCGGTTTTTTCAGGCCGGAATAGGCGTCAAAGGTCAGGATGGTTTTGTCTTGACCATCGCCGACGAAGGTTACGTTTGGCTTGGTGATTTCCAGTTTTTCGTAATAACGGCCGGCCTTGATCTTCACCACAAAAGGCAGCTTGCCATCGGCGGGTGCAGCATCGAGTGCGGCTTGGATGGTCTTAAAGGTTTTAATGCCGGCGATGCTGGCGCCTACTGCTCCGGTGTGTTGCGCGTCGACCATCACCAGATTGCTGCCGGCGGTGGCTTTGAGCGCGTGGCCGGCATCTTGCGGCAACATCGAGCAACCAGCTAGCGCAAAGCCGGCGAGTGCAGTCAGTGTCCATCCTTTAGCAATTTTCATTGTGACTTCCTTGAGTGAGAAAAAACGGATGAGGCAACCATACGCTTTTTTGACACTCAACTCCACGCTGGGGCTGGCTTTGTCGCGGTCGGGAGACAGTGCCTGCGGTCGGATTTTCCCCCTTTTGTTGCGACGCACTTTCTAGACTGGGTCACGGATGCAACTTGGGGGTTTGCCATGAAAAATTGGAAAAAAACAATGCTATTGGTCAGCTTGCTGGCTGGATCATCTTTGAGTCACGCCGGGGTGTTTGTGCTGACTGCGTCTCTGGATGGGTATGCGGAAGAGGTTACTTATAGCTGGGATAAACTCGATAGCGCGATTGATGCTCTCAAAGCAGAGCGACTGCAAACCTTGTTGCCAGGGTATACCGGTGTTGAGGCGGCCAGTATCTCTCTGAATCTACGTGGGGAAATGGCGTATTTGAGCTTTTCGGGAACGGGGAGCTCAATGCTGACTTTTTCTATCCCCAGCTTGGGGATTTACGAAGTTTTCGATGGTGGCACGCGCGACGAAAGCCAGGGTCTGTGGCGCGATTATGTGAAAAACAATACCAGCTTGCTGGAAGACCTGATGCGCCAGTTGGTGAAAACCTCGCCGATCGATCCGATTGCGGGCAATCCACATAGTTTGATGACACGTTCGGTGCAACAAGATTACGACGTCATGTTGCGCCCCACGGATAGCGCTACGGTTCAAGGGGCTGAAAAGGCTAGCCCGAATCGCTTTGGCGTAGGCCTGGATTATTCGAGCATGACGAGCGCTGGGGTTAAAAGTCGCAGTTTGACCTTGCCTTTGAGCTATGCGCGTAGTTTGGGAGAGCCCAATCACGAATTGCGCGTGCAGATGCCGATCACGCTCACCCAGGTGGGGAGCGCCAAAGTCTACGAGACCAATTTCAGTGGCTATTACCGACATCCGTTGAGTCCGCGCTGGCTATTGGGCGTGCAAACGGGATTGCGTGCGACCGGATCAAAAGACCTTGGCTCGCTTGGGGTGCTGGGTGGCGCTTCGCTGATGTCGAGTTACACCTGGGGGGATGAATGGCGGCTGACTATGGGTAATCTGCTGGGGCGTAATCAGACGCTGACCATGCGCTCGGATGGAGCCAGTTACAACCCCGGGATTGGCAATAACGTCTTTCGCAACGGCCTATTGTTGGCAACCCCGGGTTCATTTGATCCTCTGGGGGCGGGTATGACTTGGGAGTGGTTCTGGGTTGATACGCGCTTTGCCGGAACCGAACTCTACAATCGGTGGCAAGAAGAGCTTGGGATGAGTTTTGGAACGCGGCGCGTAGCCAATGCGCGCGATGCTGAATTGCGTGGCGGTTTCACTTACCTGAAAGCGCAACGCGCGCATGGTTTCCGCTGCAATGTCGGTATCTGGTTCTAACTGGCGTGGGGAGATCGCGTTCAGGCTGCACCGAGTACGCTGACAATCCGAATAGTTTTACTTTCTGGAATCTCCGTGTGCGCGATCACGCGCAGACCCGGCGTAGAGCGGCGCAGAAAACGTGACAGCATTGGTCGTAATTGAGCGGGGCAAATCAGAACGGCAGCAAGCCCTTGGTTTTCGAGATTTTCGGTGATCTCACTGGCTTGCTTGAGCAGGCGTTCGGCCAGGCCGGGCTCAAGCCCCCCTTGATTGCGGCCGCTGGCTGCAGACAACAGGATTTGTTCGAGTTGCGGCTCGAGTGCGACCACTTGCAGCTCGTCCTCGCCCGGGAAAATCTGGTGGATGATGGCGCGACCCAGCGCCACGCGCACGATCGAGGTTAACTCATCAATATCCTGGATGCGGGTCATATGTTCACCCAGCGTTTCCAGGATTGTGCGCAAATCGCGGATGTGCAGGCCTTCTTCCAGCAGGTTTTGCAGTACTTTTTGCAAAGTGCCAATAGGAATGATCTTGGGTACCAGATCTTCAATTAATTTCGGCGACTCTTTGGCGAAATGATCGAGCAGCTGCTGGACTTCTTCGCGCCCCAGTAATTCGGCCGCATGACTTTGCAGGATGTTGGAAATATGCGTGCCGACCACGGTGCTGGCATCGACCACGGTATACCCCATGGCTTGCGCCTGATCGCGTTGGCCTGCGTCGATCCAGGTGGCGGGCAGACCAAAAGTCGGCTCCCGGGTGGCCGTGCCGGAAAGTCTGCCGCTCGCATTGCCCGGATCAATGGCTAGCCATTGGCCGACGTAAGCATCGCCGGCACCCACATCGACCCCTTTGAGCTGGATGCGATATTGATTGGGTTTGAGTTCGAGGTTGTCGCGGATGTGTACTGAGGGCACCAGATAACCCAATTCTTGGGCGATTTTTTTGCGGATACCCCGAATGCGGCGCAAGAGTTCGCCATCTTGATTGCGATCGACCAATGGAATCAGTCGGTAGCCCACTTCGAGGCCAATCAGATCTACGGGCTGCACATCCGCCCAGCTGACTTCCTGTAAAGGGGCTTCTGCCGGCGGGGGGGCAGCCCCCCCCGGGGC
>CAXYUI010000201.1:0-4089 GCA_964291975.1 uncultured Formivibrio sp.
TGCCGATGCCGCGCATGACCAATACCTTTATGCTGGCGGGCGACAAAGATCCGCAAGAAATCATCGGCTCGCTCAAGCGCGGCATCTATGCGGCCAATTTCGGCGGCGGCCAGGTCGACATCACCAGCGGCAAGTTTGTGTTCAATGCCTCGGAAGCCTGGTGGGTGGAGGACGGCAAGCTACAGTATCCGGTCAAGGGCGCAACCTTGATCGGCAACGGCCCGGAAGTCCTCAAACGCATCAGCCTGATCGGCAATGATCTGGAACTTGATCCGGGCGTGGGCAACTGCGGCAAGGAAGGCCAGACCGTGCCGGTGGGCGTGGGTCAGCCGACCCTGCGGATTGATGGCCGGCTGACGGTGGGCGGCACGGCCTGAGGCGTGCCTGCCCCTAGGCTCTGGTGGAGATCAGGCCTCGGTTAGGTCGAGCCTGCCCACTCTTGAAACTTTTTGCAATTGTCGGCATCTTAGTCGGCGAGTACTTCCCCAAACTGGAGAAAATGATGGACTACACCTCGATTGCTGGCGCCCGCGCTGGCGCCGTTGAACAGAACCGTGTTCTGCGCAACACCTATTTCCTGTTGCCCCTGTCGATGCTGCCGACCGCTGCCGGTGCCTTGCTGGGTATTTCGCTGCAATTTCATATGACCGGCTGGATGGGCTTGCTGCTCTTTATGGGCGTGAGTTTCGGTGCGTTCTTCGCGATTGAAAAAACCAAAGACAGCGCAGCTGGCGTATTCATCCTCCTGGCTTGGACTGGCTTTATGGGCTTGTGGCTCTCGCAAATGCTGCAAGTCGCGCTGACCTTTTCCAATGGCGGCACGCTGATCGGTATGGCCGCAGTGGGTACGGCCGCGATTTTCTTCTCGCTGGCGACTGTGGCAACGGTGACCAAGAAGGATTTCGGCTTTTTGGGCAACTTTCTCTTTATCGGCTTGATCCTGCTGTTGATTGCCTCGATCGCCAATATCTTCTTCGCGATCCCGGCCATGAGCTTGGCGATTTCGGGCGTGGCGCTGCTGATTTTCTCTGGCTACATCCTGTACGATGTGAGCCGTATCGTGAATGGCGGCGAAACCAACTATGTGACCGCCACCTTGCAGCTCTACCTCGACGTGTACAACGTCTTTGTGAGCCTGTTGCATATCCTGATGGCTTTGTCCGGCCGTCGTGACTGATGTGTTGAGCGCATAAAAAAACGCCGTCAGATGAAAGTCTGGCGGCGTTTTTCATGCACGTTCGGTGCGTGCTTAATGCTGTAGATATCCGGAAAGTTTGTTTTCCAGCAGACGAGGGTTTTCGCCGTTGGCAATGGAGTGCAGGCCTTCGGCCAGCATTTCACGGCGGCGAACTTCCTGGCTGATGTAGTGCTTGAGCTTATTGGCGATCGGCAGGAATAAAAGGTTGGCGGCGCCTACCCCGTAAATGGTGGCGACAAAAGCCACGGCGATCCCGGCGCCCAGCTTGGATGGATCAGACAGGTTTTCCATCACATGGATCAGGCCAAGCACTGCGCCCAAGATCCCGAAAGTAGGTGAATAACCGCCGGCCGATTCCCATACTTTGGCGGCCGCGCGGGCTTGTTCCTCATAGCCATCGACATCGAGCAGCATGGCGTTGCGCACGGTGTCGGGTTCGGCGCCGTCCACCAGCAAAGTCAGGCCGTGTTTGACATAGGGGTCTTTTTCGTTGGTGACATAAGGTTCGAGCGCGAGCAGGCCGCCGCGTCGGGCTTGAGTACCCCAGTTGACCAAGGTGTTCGAAACCTTACGAAAGTCGAGCTGCGGGGGGACAAAAATCCAGCTCAGCATGCGCATTCCGGCAATGAAGTTATGGGTCTGACTTTGCAACATCACCGCACCCAGCGTGCCGCCGATCACGATGAAAAAGGCGGTGAGCTGAACCAGCGAGCCGAGCTTACCGCCTTCCAGATATTGGCCGAGCAAGATGGCGCCCACGCCAAGCAGAATGCCCAGAATGCTAATTTTGTCGATTTTCATTGAGTCCAATCCTTAAGCCGCGTGCGCAGTCGAGCGATAGCCTGACTGTGCAGCTGGCTGACGCGCGATTCGGAAACGCCGAGCACCGCGCCGATTTCTTTGAGGTTGAGTTCTTCGTCGTAATACAGCGCCATCATGAGTTTTTCGCGCTCAGGCAACTGTTCGATGCCCGCGATCAGTGCTGCCCGAAAGCCATCTTCATCGAGGATTTGGGCTGGATCGGCATCACTATCGCAGGTAAACAGGTCGAGCAGACCTCGCCGGTCGTCGTCTTCATCTTCGTAATCTTCAAAGTGCACCAACTGATGACCGCGCGCATCGCCGAGCATGTCTTGGTATTCCTCGAGCGGAACGCCCAATTCGGTGGCGATTTCACGCTCGGACGCCGGACGGCCCAGGCGTTGTTCGCTGCGATGCAGGGCGGCTTCGATCTCGCGCATATTGCGGCGCACCTGACGGGGCAGCCAGTCGGCTTCGCGCAGCAGATCGAGCATGGCGCCGCGAATGCGCTGGCTGGCGAAGGTTTCAAATTGCGCGCCGGCTTCCGGATCAAAATTGCGCGCGGCTTCCATCAAGCCGATCAAACCGGCCTGGATTAGGTCGTCGATTTCCACGCTGGCGGGAAGACGGCTAATCAGGTGATAAGCCAGTTTGCGCACCAAAGGCTGGTGACGGGCAATGCGCTCGTCAATGCCTGCGCTTTGTGTGGCCTTGTAAAGGGAGAGGGCGCGATGGGAAGCCATAATCGGGCAGTTTAGGTCATCCGTGTTTGAGCTGTTTGGTCAGAATTCGGCTCGATTCAATGAGTTGGCTGACCAGCCCAGCGGAAGATTCGCTCTGCCGACGTGGCGGCGACCAGCGCAGCATGGCGTCGGCGAGCTGACGAAAGGCCATGGTGGCATCCGATTGCGGAAATGCCGAGAGGACAGACTGACCTTGTCGGCTGGCGCGATGCAGGGCTTCGCTTTCAGGTACAAAACCGATCAGGCGCAGGCGGATCGCCTCGCCCAGATATTGGCGCGCCACTTGGCGAATCCGGCCAAACAGGGCGCTCGCTGCATCCAGATCGGCCACGCGATTGACCAGAATGCGAAAGTCATGACGGCCAGATTCGCTGGCGAGCAGCTTGATGGTGGCGTAGGCATCGGTCAGCGATTCGGCGCGGTTGGACAGTACGATCACCACGTCGTCGGCAGCCAGTCCCAGACCGGGCAGGCGATGCCCCATGCCGGGGCGAGTGTCGAGCAGCAGCCAGTCTGCTTGGTTGCTGAGTTCTTCCAGTTCGCTGGCCAGCACGTCCTGTTCGCGCTCGTTCAGGGTGGCCAGCAGATGCGAGCGTGCCGACAGAGGTAACAGCTGGAACCCGCAGCCCGATTCCAGCACGGCATCGGCGAGGGTCGCTTCGCGGCGCAAGACCTGTTCAAAGTGAAAGCGCGGCTGCAAGTGCAAGCGCTGGCTGATATTGCCGGGCGCGTCGAATTCGTCGAGCACCAATACATCGCGACTGCGTTCGAACAGGGCGGCGGCCAGATTGATGATCAGCGAGGTGGTGCCCGATTCGCCGCGACCGCCGCAAAAACTGACGCTGCGGCAACTCGATCCGCCCAGCAGCTGGCGCAGCCCGGCGGCCTGGTCTTGCCAGCGACTAGCCACGCACGCCTCCCACATTCAGCGCAAAGTCGAGCGGCGCGTCTTGTGCGCCCATATACACCGGGTATTCGTCTTTCTTGAGCTGAAACACGCTGTCTTGCGCATTGCGGAAAGCGCGATCGATCAGATAGCTCAGATTGGCCTTGTGCAGGTCTTCCGGCACGCGCTGGCCGTTGGTGACAAAGTGCGTCGGCAGGCGATGGCGGATGACCACGTCGAGGCAGCCGCCAATGGCCATGGCTTCGTCGAGCTTGGTCAGAATGCAGCCGGAAAGATGGCGGTTGCGATAGCGGCGCGCCACGTCATCGAGCGTGGAAGCCTGCGCATTGGCGGCCAGCAGCAAAAGCGTGCCGATATTGTCTTGATTGAAGAAGGCGAGCTGCTCGCTGATGCGTTGGTCGCGCTGACCCATACCGACGGTGTCGATCAGGATCAGATGG
>CAXYUI010000202.1:0-4067 GCA_964291975.1 uncultured Formivibrio sp.
ATCGTCAGCGAGCGATCTCGTCACTGCGCTGGTCAAACTTTACCGCGACAACGCCAGCACGCTGACGCCCGATCCGCTCTACAGCACTTTCTACAACAGCCATCCGCCTGCCAGTCTGCGCATTGCGGCGCTTAAAGCGCTCGGCTAAAACGGAATATCTTTTTGTTCACAAGGACTTCCGTCATGGCGCTCGCACAAGAACATTGCTCGGCCAGCCCGGCCAAACTCGATTCGATCGAAGCTGAAATGCTTTCGACCGAATTGAATGACTGGCTGATTGTGGACACCAAGCTGGAAAAAACCTTTCGCTTCAAGAATTTTCACGAAACGATGGCCTTTGTGAATGCGGTCGCCTGGATCGCCCATCAGGAAGACCATCATCCCGACCTTGAGGTCACCTTCAGCCGCTGCCGCATCGTCTACACCACGCGATCAGCCAGCGGCATTTCGCGCAATGACATCATTTGCGCGGCCAAAGTGGACGCCCTACTCACCAAATGACCGAAAACGCCCGGATTATCGCCAGTCACGGCAGAGCCTATATCGTTGAACTTACAGATGGATCGCAGCGCATTTGCACCACGCGCGGCAAGAAAACTGACTTTGCCTGCGGCGACCGGGTCGCCATCCAGATCAGCAACGCCGAACAGGCGGTGATCGAGAAAGTGCTGGAGCGCGACACCCTGCTCTACCGCTCGGACGAGTGGAAGTCCAAACTCATCGCCGCCAATGTCACCCAAATCGTCATCGTTGTCGCGCCGGTACCCAGCTGGCTGGACGAGCTGATTGGCCGCTGCCTGATCGCTGCCGAATCAGCTGGCATCAAGCCCGTTATCTGCCTGAACAAATGTGATCTGCCAGAAGCCGCTGCCGCGCGCGAGAAGCTCGCTTTTTATGAAGGGCTGGGCTACGAGCTGGTGGCAATCTCGGCGCAACAGGATCTGGCGCCCTTGCGCGAAAAGCTGCGCGGCCATGTTTCGGTCTTGGTCGGGCAATCGGGCATGGGCAAGTCGACGATCACCAACGCCCTGATTCCGGAAGCCAACGCGCGCATCAACGATATTTCCATTGCACTTGATTCGGGCAAACACACCACCACGCACGCCACGCTCTACCACCTGGACGCAGAATCCGACCTGATCGATTCGCCGGGTCTGCAGTCGTTTGGATTGGCGCATATCCAGCCGGAAGACCTAGTGCACTACATGCCGGATTTTCGCGACTACATCGGTCAGTGCCGTTTCCACAATTGCCGCCACCGGCATGAACCCAACTGTGCGATTTTGGGCGCGGTTGCAGATAAAAAAATTCCAGTCTCGCGACTGGAATTGTTGCATCGGCTACAAGACGAACTGGCTCGGGTCAGCACTTACTGAGCAGGCGGCGCGGGCGGATCGACCAAGATAGAAGGAATCGGAAGAAACTCTCGCTCGGATGACGATGTTGAAGTGGACGAAACCGCCACGCCCCCTTCTTGCAAACCTGGCGCAGCGCTTCCCGCAGTCCCCCCGCCACAGGCAACGGCAATGCCTGTCAAAACCAGAATCAGCACCCAGCGCATCATGTTTTTTCCCCGGCAAACGCTCTGAACTTAGTTGCGCATCCGGCCAATGTCCAGCGCTGCTGACCAGCGCCCACATTACAAGCCAGGCCGGCTACGCTTACGCTTCCAGACCTGCCAGGACACGTAGGCTCGCCACCCCTGCCACACCAGCACATAACCCAGGCAAGCCAGAAGTAGACCCAATACCGGCAAACCAATCAGAATGGGCGTGCCCATGGACAAAAACCAGTCTGGCAACAGTTTCATCCAATCCCAAAAACCATGCTCAGCCCAGCTTGGCATTGGGGGCGCCACAGCGCGCCCTTGCGTGCCAGTCAGCATCACGCCAATTTGAAACGCCAACCAATACAAGGGGCCAATAGTGAGCGGATTGGTGAAGAAGGTCGCAAAAATCGCCACCGGCAGATTGATGCGCAAAATCAGCGCCAAAATCGAAGCCGACAAAATTTGCAAAGGCCCAGGAACCAGACCACAGAAAAGGCCGACCGCCATGCCGCCGGCAACCGCGCCGCGATTCAGATGCCAGAAACGCGGATCGGCAAACCAATGGCCAAAACGCCGCATAAAAGCGTTGTCGTGGACAGTTTTATGGCTGGGTAACCAGCGACGTAACATCTTTTTCATCAGGGCTCGGTCTCGATCAAAACAAGATTGGGCAATATAGCGCTTCAAGAGACCCGAACTTTTGGGCAGAATTCCCTTAAATCGCCCGTAATGTACTGGGTGTAAACAGACTGACAGGTACGGTTCATGGTTGCAGTTACTCGCCCGCTCACTCAATCGATTGCCGAAGCTGACAATCCCCAGCATTGGCTCGCGGCTCTGTCGGAGCGCTACGGCGAAACCGATGCCCAGCGCATCATCGCGGCCTATCAATGGGCGGAATCCTGCTATGGCGCGCGCACTTATGAGGACACCGATAGCCCGCTGCTACGCCATGCGGTAGCGAGCGCGGCCATTGTGGCCGATCTGCGGCTCGATGCCGATTCAGTGATTGCGACCTTATTGTTTGCGTTCCCCGACGTCCTCTCTGACTCCCAGAGCCAGATCGAGGCACGCTTCAACAAGGACATCGCCCACTTGGTCGACAGTACTCGCCGCATCCGCGAGTTAGTCAGTGTACTCGGGCAACCACAGACGCACAGCCCCGAAGAAAAAGCCCAGCAGATCGAAACCCTGCGCAAGATGATTCTGGCTATGGCCGAGGATATCCGCGCCGTGCTAATCCGGCTCGCCTGGCGCACGCAAACCATGCACGCCATCGCCAAATCGCCCGAGGCGGTACGCCGCCGCATTGCGCAGGAAACCACCGATCTTTACGCGCCGCTCGCCAACCGGCTGGGCGTCTGGCAAATCAAGTGGGAGCTGGAAGACCTTTCTTTCCGCTATCTGCACTCGGATGCCTACAAGAAAATCGCCAAACTGCTCGATGAGCGCCGCGTCGATCGCGAAGAATTCATTACCGAAGTGCAAGCCCGACTGCGTGAGGAGCTAGCCAGCGCCGGCATCAAGGCTGACCTGATGGGTCGCCCCAAGCACATCTACAGCATCTGGAAAAAGATGCAGAAGAAGAAGATCGATTTTTCCGAGGTTTACGATGTGCGCGCGGTGCGCGTGCTGGTCGATTCGGTGCGCGACTGTTACACCGTACTCGGCATCGTCCATCACCTCTGGCAACCGATTCCGGGCGAATTTGACGACTATATCGCCCAGCCCAAGGGCAACCATTACCAGAGCCTGCACACGGCCGTGATCGGCCCGCGCGACAAGGCGGTCGAAATCCAGATCCGCACGTTCGACATGCACGAGCATTCCGAATACGGCGTGGCCGCGCACTGGCGCTACAAGGAAGGCGGTCAGGGCGACGCTAAATATGTCGAGAAGATTGCCTGGCTGCGCCAACTGCTCGACTGGCGCGAAGACATGGCGCAAGAAAGTCAGCTTGCGGATGCGTTCAAAGCCGAACTCTTTGACGACAACATCTATGTGCTCACGCCCGCCGGCAAGGTGATCGCGCTGCCGCGCGGTTCGACCCCGGTCGATTTTGCTTACCACCTGCACACCGATCTGGGCCACCGCTGCCGCGGGGCCAAGGTCAACGGCCAGATCGTGCCGCTCTACACCGCGCTCGAAAACGGCCCGCGCATCGGGATACTGGCGGGCAAAGAAGGCGGGCCGAGTCTGGATTGGCTGCATCAGGGCTATGTAAAGAGCCATCGCGCCGAACAGAAAATCCGCCACTGGATTCGCCAGCAGCACCGCGATGTGGCGCTCAACGCCGGCCGCGCCGTGTTTGAAAAAGAAGCTGGCCGCTACGGCCATCTTTCCAGCAAGCTCGACACCATCGCGCAAAAGCTCGGCTACAAGACCATCGACGAGGTCTACATCGCGATCGGCCACGATGAAATCGGCCTGCGCGAACTCGGCCAGACGCTGGCTTCGCTGGAAGAGCCCGCCACTGCGCCCGAAGCCATCACGCCGGACGATTTCATCAAGACGGCTC
>CAXYUI010000203.1:0-4025 GCA_964291975.1 uncultured Formivibrio sp.
CTCTGGCACGAAACCGGTCGCTGGGAAGTCTTCGGCCCGCAGATGCTGAAGATCAAGGATCGCCACGAGCGCGAATTCTGCTTTGGCCCGACGCATGAAGAAGTCATCACCGACATCGCCCGCAACGAACTGCGCTCGTACAAGCAACTGCCGGTGAATTTCTACCAGATTCAGACCAAGTTCCGCGACGAAATCCGCCCGCGTTTTGGCGTGATGCGCGCGCGCGAATTCCTGATGAAAGATGCTTATTCCTTTCATGCCAGCTTTGAAAGTCTGGAAGCGACTTACGGCGTGATGTACCAGACCTACAGCAATATCTTCACGCGCTTGGGTCTGCAGTTCCGCGCCGTCGCCGCCGACACCGGCGCGATCGGCGGTTCGGGAAGTCATGAATTTCATGTGCTCGCCGAGGCGGGCGAAGACTTGCTCGCCTACTGCCCGACTTCCGACTTTGCCGCCAACGTTGAACTCGCTGAAGCCGTGGCGCCGGAGCATCACCGCGCTTTTGCCACCGAAGAAATGGTCGAAGTCGCCACACCGGGCAAAATCGCCTGCGACGATGTCGCCGCTTTCCTCGGCCTGCCGGTCGAAAAAACCGTGAAGGCGATTGCCGTGGTGTCCGGCGAGGGCGTGTTCAACCTCTTGCTGCTGCGCGGCGATCACAATCTGAACGAAGTTAAAACCAACAAGGTCGAAGGTCTGGCCTCGTTCCGTTTCGCCACCGAAGCCGAAGTCGAAGAGCACCTCGGCTGCAAGCCAGGCTACATCGGCCCGGTCGGCGTGTCTGACAAGGTGCGCGTGATTGCCGACCGTACTGTGTTTGCGATGAGCGATTTTGTCTGCGGCGCCAACAAGAAGGGCTTTCACCTTAAGGGCGTGAACTTCCTGCGCGATCTGCCTGATCCGGTGATCGTGGCCGACATCCGTAATGTGGTCGCTGGCGATAAGAGCCCGGACGGCCAAGGCGTGCTTGAAATCTGTCGCGGCATCGAAGCCGGCCACATCTTCCAGCTGCGCACCAAGTATTCCGAAGCGATGAACTGCCTCTTTACCGACCAGGATGGCCAGCAAAAAGTCATGGAAATGGGCTGCTACGGCATCGGCGTTTCGCGCGTGGTGGCCGCAGCCATCGAGCAAAACCACGACGAGAAGGGCATCAAGTTCCCGCTCGCCATGGCGCCGTTTGCGGTTGCCATTGTGCCGGGCGGCTACCACCGCTCCGGAAAAGTCCGCGCTGCGGCCGATACGCTGTATGGGCAGCTCGCCGCGCAAGGCGTCGATGTGGTGCTGGACGATCGCGACGAGCGTCCGGGCGTGCTGTTTGCCGACATGGAACTCATCGGCATTCCGCATCGCGTCACCATCGGCGACAAGGGTCTGGCTGAAGGCGTGGTTGAATATGTTTCCCGCGCCAGCGGTGAAATGCAGAAGATCGCACAGGCTGAAATTGGCGATTTCGTTCGCGCGCAATTGGTGGCTTGAAGATGAAACGCGCGCTGTATCTGCTGTTCTTGCTACCCGCGCTGGCGCTGGCGGGGGCGCAGAAAGAAGAAGATCTGTCCGCCTCGGTGCAGACAGCCATGCAGCGCTCAATCAGCGATAGCGCTGAGCCTCGGCTGATTTTTTCCAATCCGTCCGATGGCCAGGTCTGGCTTTCCGAAATGTCGCGACGTTTGCAAAGGCGTATTCCGGACGAGCTGGTCCGCCGGAAGTTGCTAACGGCAGTTCATTACGAAGCCACGCGCGCCGGGCTTGATCCGCAGCTCGTGATGGGATTGATTCATGTCGAGAGCGGATTTAATCGTTATGCCGTTTCCAGCGTTGGCGCGCGCGGCTTGATGCAGGTGATGCCGTTCTGGGTGCGCCAGATCGGTACGCGCGAGCACAATCTTTTCGACATCCATACCAATCTGCGTTTTGGCTGCACCATCTTGCGCCATTATCTGGACATCGAAAAAGGCGATCTTTTCCGTGCGCTCGGCCGCTACAACGGCAGCCTAGGCAAGGCGGAATATCCGAATATGGTGCACGGCGCCTGGAAGGCGAATTACAGCTGGGATGGCCCTGTGGCTTCCATCAAAGTGGCGCGCAGCAAATAAAAAATACCCGGCTTTGGCCGGGGGGTTTTTTTTTGGCGAAAAAACGTAGAAGAGGGATCCTACTGTGGGTTCCTTAGTCGGCGCATCGCCGGTCTTGTCGCCTTCAAGCGCAAAATTCATCAGGCCGAGGTTGATATTCAGGCCGATGAAATATTTCATCTGATCCTGACTCGATTTCTTGAGGTTGGCGATCGACGTGACATTCGGCGTGCTGCTGCTCTTCACATAACCCACGCCAGCATACGGCTTGAGGATGGTAAAGCCCTTGGAAATGGTCGCTTCCACGCCTTGCGAGTTGAAGTCGAGCTCATCCACGCCGTCGAGCTTGGTGTACGTTGCGCGAATTGCCACAGCGGGCACGGCCAGATTGCCGGCAATCGGCGCCCAGCGCAGTTCTGCGCCCAAGAGACGGCCATCAATGCCCGGCAGCTTGGAAATAAAAGCACCGACATCGATATCCATTGGCAGACCCTTGTGGGCGTGCAGTTTCGGCACTGGCAGATAGCTGACATCTTTGCCAGTCGCCGTTTCCAGAATGGATGCGCTCTTGATCTTGGTGGCGGTGACTTCCGCGCCGATATCAAAACCGAGCAGACCGAGCGGCTCGCCCGGCGAAACTGCCTTGTAGCTCAGCGCCGAGCCCAAGTCTTTGGCCAGGGCATCGAATTGAGCTTGCGTGTTGAGATTCTTCAAGCCATCCCAGTCGGATGCGTGAGCGCCGGCCGCAGCCAGCAGAGACAAGGTGACAAGTGTTTTCTTCAGCATGGATCATCTCCAGAGGTAAAAATCGCACTGCATTATCAGTCAAATTGACGGTTTGCGGCAGCCTCGCGCCAGATTTGCGGTAACGACAGTTTTCATGACCGAGCAAAACCGTTAAATTAGCGCAAATTCCAGAACGATCGTTCCATGAACCTCGACGCCCTTGCTCCCGCTCAGAAAGCCCGACTTGCCAAGATCGGGGTGAATCGCGCCTTTGATCTGGTGCTGCACCTGCCTTTGCGTTACGAGGACGAAACCCAGATCGTCGAGATTGCTTCGGCGCTGCCTAATATCCCGCTGCTGGTCGAAGGCGAAGTCGATGCTTGTGAAATCCAGTACCGGCCGCGTCGTCAGCTTGTCGCGCGCGTCAGCGACGATTCGGGCACGCTGATTGTGCGGCTAATCAACTTTTATCCCAGTCAGGCCAAGCAGCTGGAACAAGGCAAGCGCGTGCGCTTGTATGGCGAGATCCGCGCTGGTTATTTCGGCGACGAGATGGTGCACCCCAAAATCCGCGTGGTCGGTGTCGAGGCGGGCTTAAGCGAGGCGCTGACGCCGGTTTATCCGACCACCGCCGGCCTTCAGCAGGCTGCGTTGATCAAGCTGATCGGGCAGGCGCTCAAATACTGCGATCTGACCGACACCCTGCCCAAGAAAATGCTCGACGAACTCGGCCTGCCGGGTTTTGCCGAGAGCGTGAAACTGCTGCACAAACCCACGCCCGAGATTCCGACGGTGCAACTCACCGAACGCATCCATCCAGCGTGGCGACGGCTGAAGTTCGACGAGCTGCTGGCGCAGCAGTTGAGTCTGCGTCAAGCCAAGGCGATCCGCCGCGAAAAAAGCGCGCCGGTCATCAAAGCCACCGGCAAGCTCGCCAGCAAGCTGCTTGAACAGTTGCCGTTCGGCTTGACCCGCGCGCAGGCGCGCGTGATGGCCGAAATCAATCACGACCTGAAACAGCCGCATCCGATGCAACGGCTCTTGCAGGGCGATGTCGGCGCGGGCAAGACAGTGGTTGCGGCGCTGGCAGCGTGTCAGGCCATCGAAGCAGGTTTTCAGGTCGCCTTGATGGCGCCGACTGAGATTTTGGCCGAGCAGCATTTCAAGAAGCTCACCGATTGGCTCGCGCCGCTGGAAATCCCGGTCGCCTGGCTCACCGGC
>CAXYUI010000204.1:0-4012 GCA_964291975.1 uncultured Formivibrio sp.
TCCGGCCGAAAAGACCGTGGTGCGCACACAAACGGAACTCGAAAACGTCCTGCAACGCGCGCAAGGCCGCCCGCTGCTGCTCGATTTCTACGCGGACTGGTGCGTCTCTTGCGTTGAGATGGAAAAGAAAACCTTTGCCGATTCGCGCATACAGGCCGCGCTGCATCAGCGGGAAGTCATCCGCATCGACATCACCGCCAACACCGATGCCACTCGGCAATTACTGACCCGTTTTGGCCTGTTCGCGCCGCCAGCCTTGGTGTTTGTCGATCACAACGGAACGCAACAAGGCTCGCCCCTGATCGGTTTTATCGATGCAGATGGGTTGCTGGCGCACCTGGCAAGCCTCTCAGCTGCTGACGCGCCTACCCCCTAACCCGATCGATTTGGAAACGAAGACGTCGGCAGTACGCCGCACCAGCTAGCGCCGCTTTTTCACCGGCGTCTTGCGCGCCATCGGCTTTTTCGGCGCTGCTTTGGCCCGCACCGTCTTCTTGGCCGATTGCTTGATTTGGGATCGGCTCTTGGCAGTCTGCCGCGTCTTGACTGACGTCTTAGCTTTATTGCGGGTCTTGGCCATCGGCTTGGTCGTCCGCTTGGCCGGACGTTGCGCTTTTTTCAGCGTTGGCGCAGCGGAGGGCACATCAAAAGGCAAAGGCGCATCCGCCACAAACGGCGCAGCCGTCTCATTGCCCCACGCGCTAGCCAGCGCAAAGGACAAAATCAGGGACAACACATATTTCACGCTACTTCCTCACGATCAAAATGGATAACAGCGCCTGCAATGCGCTTACGGTATTGGCAAACGCCGTCAACCGCCCTAATCGAGCCGGCGATCCGGCCAGATCATACGGCAGCCTTCCTGCCACATGCCACAAACGATTGGCTGGCAGCGCAGACAACAGCGCTTGCTGCTGCGGCCAAAGCACCGCGTTGTAAGTCACCAGCAGGCATTGTGAAAACTGCGCTGCGCGCACACCAAGCGCAGCGATCGATTGCGCATCTGGCGCCAGCGGCAAATAAGCGACTTCGACCGGGCAACCCGCTTCTTGCAACAGGGCGGCGAGCGTTCCGCCTTTGCCTTGCAACTCATCAATTTCAGTGCGCGTGCGCGGCGCGATCTCGATCACCAAAGTCGGCTGAGCCAAATCCAGCGACTGCAAATCTCCCTCAACACGCACACCTCGTCGCTGCACGGCCTCAGCCAGCGCCAATCGCTCTGGCGCTGCAATTGCGGCGATCTCGCCTGCACGTGCCGGCAAACCCTGACGAATCCGCTCGATTCGGCGCAGCGACTGGTCGAGCCGCGCTTCAGTAATCTCGCCCGATTCAACCGCCGCCAGCAGCGCTTCGAGCACCGCCAGCTGGCGATCTTCGCGATGCGAAACCAGCAGCACATCAGCGCCAGCCTTGAAAGCCGCCAGCGCGCCTTCGACCACGCCGACGCCATCGGCAATCGCCGCCATCTCCAGACAGTCGGTAAAGACCACGCCATCAAAGCCAAGTTCCCCGCGTAGAAGTCCAGTCAGTACCGCGGACGACAAGGTCGAGGGTCGATCCGGGTCGGTTTCGATGGCCGGGAACACCACATGTGCCGACATCACCGCTTGGGCACCAGCGGCGATCGCGGCGCGAAAAGGCGCGAGCTCTATCGCATCAAGCCGGGCGCGATCGTGCGCCACTTTGGGCAAACCCAGGTGCGAATCAACTTCGGTATCGCCGTGGCCGGGGAAATGCTTGATTGTGGCCAGCACGCCAGCAGCGCGAATGCCGCGCAAGGCGGCGAGGCCAAAGTCGCAAACATCCTCGACCGTCTCGCCGAAGGCGCGTACACCGATCACTGGATTGGCCGGATTATTGTTGACGTCGAGCACCGGCGCGAAATTGACATTGATGCCGAGCGCCAGCAGTTCTTCGTTGACCATGCGGGTCAGCGTTTCGCAATCATCAAGCGAACCCGCCTCGCGCAGCGCCATCGCCGAAGGCAATGGCGTGATACCGGTTTCAATGCGCGCGACCATGCCGCCTTCTTGGTCGATCGCGATCATCAGTGGCATCGACGCAACCGAAGCGGCTAAGGCTTGCAAACGGGCGGTCAAGCCGGCAAGCTGGCAGCAATCGCCAAAATTGGGCCGGAACAGGATGACGCCCCCCAGGGGCCAAACGCGGGGCAGCCGTTCCAGGTGCGGCGTGGGAGTGAAACCATCAAAGCCTGCCATCAGAAGCGGGCCAATTTTGCGGCGCAGCCTTGTGCGCGCCGGGGATTGATCTATCAACATCAAGAAATCCAGCAAAATGGATAAGGAGCACACCATGAACCTCACCATCGCCCGTCGTCTACAGGGCATGATCGTCGGCGCCATTTTGGCGCTCGTGATCGTGGGTCTAAGCGGCATTTTTGCAGCGCGTAATATTGAGGGCGCACTCCAGCGCGCCCAGGAAAACACCATCCCGAGCATGCAAACGCTGGCGCGCATCCAGTTGCTCGCATCGCGCATCGATTATGCCAGCACCCAGCGCGCATTGAGTAACCGCTATGACACGACCACCGCCAAAGAAAAGGCCATTGCCGACGCCGAGGCCGAAATGCTCAAGCTGTTCGAGCAATACAACAAAAGCCTGGCCAGCGACGAAAAAGACCGGCAATTCCTGGCGGCGGATCGCAAAGCGTTCCAAGCCTACATTGAAACCCTGCGCGATGTATTCACCCGCACCGGCGGCGCGTCAACGCACGACGACATCATGAATATGCTGCAACTGGAAGTCGAACCGCTGGCTGAACAATTGCAACAGGCTCTAGAACAGCACGTTGCACACAATAATCAGGTCATGCTCGCTTTCGAGCGGCAAACCAGCACCACCTCGAACCGGATGCTGATCGCCGCCGGCGTCATCATGCTGCTCGGTTCGCTCTTGGTGGGCGGGGTCGGCTTCATGCTGATTACCGGCATTACCCGCGCACTTGCGGCCGTACGCAACGCGATCATCCATATCGAAGACAATCTCGACTTCACCGGCCGCGTGCGCATCGTACAGCGCGACGAACTGGGCGCCACCGCCGAAGCGCTAAACCGGCTGATCGCCAAGATGCAGGACAATCTGCGCACCATCGCCAACGGCGCCAATCAGGTGGCGAGCGCGGCGCAGGAAATGACTTCAGCCTCGGATCTGGTCGCGCGCGCGTCGGTGCAGCAAAGCGAAGCGGCTTCCGACATGGCCGCCACCGACGAAGAAATCACCGTCAGCATCAACCATGTGGCCGATCGCGCCGGCGAAGCCAATACGCTCTCGGCCAATTCAGGTTCACTCGCCCGCGAAGGCGAGGCGGTCATCAGCCAGACCGTCAGCGATATTCGCGATATTGCCGATACGGTGCATCGCGCCGCCGAAGGCATACGCCAACTGGAAACCCAGGGCGAAAAAATCGCCGCCGTGCTCGCGGTCATCAAGGAAGT
Source organism: uncultured Formivibrio sp. (assembly GCA_964291975.1). Classification (GTDB taxonomy): domain Bacteria; phylum Pseudomonadota; class Gammaproteobacteria; order Burkholderiales; family Chitinibacteraceae; genus CAXYUI01. The sequence goes on from CAXYUI010000204.1 coordinate 3,456, forward strand.
GGCCGACCAAACCAACCTCTTGGCGCTCAATGCCGCCATTGAAGCGGCACGCGCTGGCGAACAGGGGCGCGGCTTCGCGGTCGTCGCCGACGAAGTACGCAAACTGGCCGAGCGCACGGCCTCGTCCACGCAGGAAATCACCCGCACCATCGACGCCATGCGCGCCAGCGCCCGCAATGCCGTCGCCGGCATGGAAGAAACGGTGAGCAAAGTCGGTGTGGGTGTTGAGCGCGCCCACGATGCCAACAACGCCATCCAGAAAATTGGCGCAGGTAGCCGCGAGGCGGTGTCGATGGTGGCCGAGATCACCGAGGCCATCCGCGAACAAGGCATGGCGACCAACAATATCGCCAGCCATGTGGAACGCATCGCGCAAATGGCCGAAGAAAGCAGCGCTGCTGCGGGGCAAAGCGCTAATCACGCCCAAGCGCTCGACGCCTTGGCCCGCGAAATGCGCACCATCGTGGCCAGCTACCGGCTGTAAACGTGGTTCTGGGGGATGACTATGTCGCCCCCAGTCTCCTTTGGGTCTGACGTTTTTCTCGTCCGGCAAACCG
>CAXYUI010000205.1:0-4001 GCA_964291975.1 uncultured Formivibrio sp.
CATTGCGGGGAGGTCAGAAATCCCCAGGCAAAGAACATGGCGCCGCGCTTGAAGTAATCGCCAAAGCTGAAGTTGCCCAGCATTTCAAAGAAGGTGTGGTGACGCGCGGTATAGCCGACGTTTTCCAGATCGTTGTGCTTGCCGCCGGCGCGAACGCACTTTTGGCTGGAGGTGGCGCGGGTGTAAGCGCGCTTGTCAAAACCGAGGAACACATCCTTGAACTGGTTCATGCCCGCATTGGTGAACAGAATCGTCGGGTCGTTAGCCGGGATCAGCGAGGACGAGGCCACGACCTGGTGACCTTTTTGAGCAAAGAAGTCGAGGAATTTCTGGCGAATTTCAGCGGATTTCATGGGCAAGGCAGCCTGAAGAATGCATTAAAGGCCAGATTCTAAGGGAAAAGCGCGCGCGGCGGAATCCGCTGACCTTGCGCGTGCGCCCAATGCCCTTATTGGCGTGGCGCCAACAGGTGGTAGATGGAAAAACTGGTGATCCCGCACAGCGCCATGATGCCGGACATGGCTAATGCATTGTGGCTGGGGATCAGGCTGATGGCGCTGCTGACGAGGGTGGCAATCGCGAACTGCAATGAACCCATCAAGGCCGATGCCATGCCGGCGCGCTGACCCTGATCCGCCAGCGCACAGGCGCCAGCATTGGGGCCAATAAAGCCGCCGCAGGCGATAAAACCGAAGAGTGCAAGCAGGAAAACCGGCAGTCCGCCAAAGCCGGTGAGGGCGATGCCGAACAAGATGATGCCGCAGACGGGCGGCGCCCACAGTGAAAAGCGCAGCAGTTCGGCCACGGAATGCGATTTGAGCAAACGGGCATTGATTTGCGAGGCCGCAATCAGACCGAATGCATTGGCGCCAAAGATCCAGGCGTAAGCGCTGGGGCTGAGGTGGTAGTACTCGATCAGCACAAAGGGCGATCCGGCGATATAAGCAAACATGCCGGCGTTGGCAAAACCGGATGCCAGTACATAGCGGCTGAAATGGCGATCGCGCAGCAAGCTGAGGTATTCGCGCAGGATATCAAGCGGATTGAGCGAGCGTTGGGTGCTGGGCTGGAAGGATTCCTTCAGATTGAAATGGATGTTGGCCAGACAGATCAAGCCGAAGCAGGCCAGTATGCCGAACAGCATGCGCCAGTTGCCGATCAGCAAAATCCAGCTGCCCAAAATCGGCGCCAGAATCGGCGCCAGACCCATGACCAGCATCAACAGTGAAAAAGCGCGCGCCGAGCCTTGGGCAGAAAAATGATCGCGCACAATGGCACGCGGAATCACCATGCCAGCGCAGCCACCCAAAGCCTGCACGAAGCGGCCGGCGGTCAACGTTTCAATATTGGGCGCGAGCATGCAAACGATGCTGGCCACGGTATACAGCGTCAGGCCGAAATAGAGCGGCGGCTTGCGCCCGAAGCGGTCTGCGAGCGGGCCGTAAATGGCCTGACCCAGCGCCAGGCCAATAAAGAAGGCTGCCAGCGTGAATTGCACCGCGCCGCTATTGGCGTGCAAAGATGCGGCAATGCCGGGGAAACTGGGCAGGTACATATCGATCGACAGCGGGCCGATGGCGGTGAGGCTGCCCAGCAAGATGAACCAGCCGGGACGGTATTCGGATTTGGACATGTTTTTTTCAGACAAAAATAGCTGTCGAGTGTAACGCCCAAGGGGAGCGAGTTCAGTCCAGTTGTGGGGGAATATTCCCGTTCAGCCAGTCTGTTAATTGCTCGGGCGGCAGCGGATGGGCAAACAGAAAGCCTTGAACTTCGTCGCAGCCGAGTTTTTTCAGAACTGCAGCCTGCTCTGGGGTTTCAACCCCCTCGGCCAGAATCGAAAACCCCAGCTTGTGCCCCAGGTTAATGATCATTTCAGAAATAGATGCCGATTCTTCTGAGCCATCAATCGCGTTGATAAAGGAGCGATCAATCTTGATGCGGTCGGCGTGGATTTTTTGCAGGTAAGACAAGGAAGAAAAGCCGGTGCCAAAATCGTCGATCGACAGTAGCACGCCAAGCGACTGCAATTCTTCAATGCGGCTGATGGTGTGTTCGGGGTTTTGCATCGCGGCCGATTCAGTGATTTCGATTTCGATCAGGCCGGCGGGCAGTCCGTATTTTTCGATTTGGCGCGACAATTGCTGGATCAAATTGTTGTGATTGAATTGCAGCATCGACACATTGATTGCGACGCGCTGCGGGGCGCAATGATCGGCCAGCCACTGGCTTGCCTGCGCGCAGACTTTGGCGAACAGCCATTCACCCAATTCAATAATCAGCCCGGATTGCTCGGCCAGCGCGATAAAGCGATCTGGTGGAATAAAGCTGCCATCGGCCTGTTGCCAGCGCATCAAGGCTTCTACCCCCACCAACTGACCGGTGGCCAAATGCAATTGCGGCTGATAGTGCACGCTGAGTTCATTGTTGCGAACGGCTTTTTCCAGCCTTTGCAGTAGATGCAGGCGATCACGCGAGGCGTTGCGCAGGGTAGGGGAAAACCACACAGTCTGGCCGCGCAAAGTGCGCTTGGCCAGATTGAGCGCTAAGGTCGCGTCCTTGAGGCAGCCCACGCCGTCGGGTTCGGTATCCGCGAGTCGAGCCGCACCCATGGTGATTTGAATACGGATTTGGTGATCGTCGATCAGAAAGGGCGTGGCCAGCGCTGCGCGCAGCTGTTCTGGCTCAAGGTGTTCATTGGGGCCGGCCAGGGCGATTACATCTGAATTGACTCGGGCAATAGCCACTTCACACGGCACCATTTGACGCAAACGTTCGGCGGCGCCAAGGAGCAGTGCATCGCCAATTGGCAAACCCAAAGCATCGTTAATCTGCGAAAAATGATCGATGTCGAGCAAGATCACCCGGTTGCTCTCACCGCCTTCATACGCAAACATCGCGTCGAGCTGTTGCACAAAGCGGGTGCGGTTGCCAATACGACAGACCGGATCGGTGTAAGCCAAGTCGTGCAGCCGGTGTACCAGTTCGATGTCTTCCAAGGCCGCTTGCAAGGTGCTTCGGAAAATCTCCAGTAATTGCTGCGCCATGCCTTCGGGTTTTTCACGGGTAGATATCACCAGAGCGGCAGGCGGCGCGCTGGGCGGTTCCAACAACAAAATCGACCACGGCTCGCCAAACAGGGAGCGGTGCGCTTGTTTGCATACCCGCAGCGCAATCGAAAGATCAGGGAGATCAAGATTGCTTAATGCCATGGGTTTGCAGGTGGCCAGCGTGCCGGTGCCGGAAATCACTTGCCAATCGCCGCTGGCGTCGCGCAGCAAAAAGAGCAATCCCGCAGGCGCGCTATCGAGCTGGGTTGCCAGCAAAGACAAGGCTTTATCGGCAAAACTGTCCAGATGCTGGATCGCAAACAGCGTGGGCGTCTGGTTGATGATGGTTTCCAGGCGGTTGTGGCTCTGGTTTAAGGTGCGGATTTGCAGATACGAGCGGATCGCGGTTGTCAGACAAGTCACCAGCTTGTGCCGGGTTAATTCTGACTTATTGCGATAGTCGTTGATGTCGTAATCGCGGATCACCTGCAGTTCAGGGGCATAACCGGGTTGGCCGGTGCGCAGCACAATACGCAAGGCCGTAAGCCGCAGGTCTTCGCGAATGGCACGTACCAGACGCAAGCCGGCATCCTCGGTATCCATCACCACATCGAGCAAAATGACCGCCAGATCATGTTCGTGCGTCAAAATTGCCAGTGCTTCGTCGTAACAACTGGCATGCAACACTTCCAGCGAGCGATTCAGAATTTGCACATTGCGCAAGGCGAGCATCGTGCTCTGGTGAACATCCGGCTCATCGTCGACCACCAGTACGCGCCAAACGCCTTCGGTTCGGTTCGGTACTTCCGCCTCTTCGCGGGAAAACAAGAACTCATCGTCTTGCGGCATGGGTCATCTCGTGGTGAATGATGGGTCGTTCAGGGGTAACAGGTGGGGGCAGATGGCAAGATCAATATATCGTCGCGCTTTCATCGCTGCCAAGCTTCGCAC
>CAXYUI010000206.1:0-3971 GCA_964291975.1 uncultured Formivibrio sp.
TGGGCGCGGACGTGTTTGTCTGGTCGCTGGGCGATCAGGCTAGCAGCGCCGGCACCACGGCGGCGGGCGCGGGCAATGTCTTTGGCGTTGGCGCCGGTGTCAATCTGGCCTCAACGACCGATCTGGTGACGGACTTCAGCAAGGCCGATGGCGATGTGCTCGATCTGCGCGATCTCTTGGTGGGCGAAAACCATCTGGGGCTCGATACCGGCAACTTGAGCAGCTACCTGCACTTTGAGGTTTCCAACGGCAATACGGTGGTGCATATCAGCAGCACGGGCGGCTTTACCAATGGCAGTTATGACGCCAGCAAGGAAGACCAGACCCTCGTGTTGACTGGCGTGAACCTGCTTAATGACGGCTCGGCCACCTTGCTCAACGACAATGCGGTGATTCAGGATTTGCTCAAAAACAATCGCCTGATTGTCGATTAATTGAATCTTTTTTTGCATAACGGCAGAGGATTTCTCTGCCGTTTTTTATGGATTAAGTGATGCAAAATACGATGAATAGAGTGGGGTTTTGCGCGGCGTGTGCTTTGGTTGGGGGGTGTTGGTTTTTAGGTGGAATGAGTGTTTCGGTTTTTATCGATCAGATAAAAGTGAGCGCTGATACCGCGTAGCAAATCCCTGTGGGATGCAGTTATTCCCATTGCTTATTCAGCGCTTTCCTAATCATGTTTTTATATCTGCCATCCATCGGAGATGGCCGGGCTTCTATCGGGATTTGTTATTGGCGATACGGCGAGGATGAGTAGTATCGCGTCGCTCGCTATGAGTACAGCCATTTCGAACAAGATGACCGTCATCGACTCGCCAAGACCAAGCCGGGAGGTCTTTATTCGGTTTTGTCGGGTGCGGGGTGGGCGGCAATTCGAACGAGTGGTTTATTTCCAAAATAAAATTTTGACGTGGACGCCCGAATCCCGAGATTCGGATTCTGCACCAGGGTATGAGCAATGCGTAAAACTGTTTTTTTCCGCTCTAGTGTTCTGACACTGACCATATTGGCTTTGAGCGCGTGTGGCGGCGGTTCATCAGAAGAGGGGCATCAGGGATTGCCGGCGAATCCCCAAGCTACCAGCTTGCCGCTTAGCCCATCCCCGGTGCTGACGGCCACGCCGACTGCGACGCCGACTGCGATGGTCACGCCAACGGCGCAGGCCAGCGTCTCGCCCACGAGCGTGGCGACGCCAACGAGGGTTCCTACCGCGATCCCGACGGCGCTACCGCTTTTGGCGCAGGCGGGTAGCGCGCAAAGCGTGCTGCAAGGCGCGCAGGTCAGCCTGAATGGTTCGGCGAGTACGGGGCGTGATTTGAGTTATATGTGGCGACTGACGAGCCGACCGCTCTGGAGCAACGCGACACTTTCTGCGGCGACGTCCGCCAAGCCGAGTTTTACCGCCGATCAAGCGGGGCTGTATGTTGCGACGCTGACTGTGCAAAGCGGCAACCAGACCAGCACGGCCAGCGTGCAGATCAATGTGGTGAATGACAAAGCCGGCAAGTGGGCGCTAACTGGCCACTTGGGTAGCCATGATCCGGCTGTCATCCATGAAAACGGCATATGGTATGAGTTCCATACGGGCGCCAATCTGCCCTACAAGACCTCCAGCGACGGGCTGAACTGGAGCGAGAAGGGGGGCATTTTCAGCGCTCATCCGGCCTGGTGGGCGCCCTATGATCTGGCCGCCGTCGACAATGAGGTCTGGGCGCCGGATATCGCGGTGTATAACGGCCGCGCTTACCTGTATTACAGCGTGACGGCAAAAAACGCGGTGGGTGGCAATGTGTCGGCAATTGGTCTGGTTTCTGCGGCCAGTGTGGCTGAGCTGGTTGCGGGGCGCTTCACCGATCACGGCCTGATTCTGAATTCGACTTCTTACCCCAGCAGCAAATTTAATGCGATCGATCCCAGTCTGGTGCTCGATAAAGAGGGTCAGCCGTGGCTGGTCTTTGGTTCTGGCCTTAACTGGTGGCAAGGCGTGCTGCTGGTGCAGCTCAATCCTGCAACCATGAAGCCGGTCAGCGCGCAGTACCACAATATCGCGCACCAGTTGGGCGATGTGGTGGTGGAAGGGCCGTCGATCATTTACCGCAATGGCTATTACTATCTATTTGTTTCGGTTGGGACTTGCTGCAAAGGCGTGGAGAGCGTGTACGAAATCCAGTACGGTCGCTCGAAGTCCATCACCGGGCCGTATCTCGACAAAAATGGCGTCGATCTGGCACAAGGCGGCGGGACCAGGCTTTATGCGGGCGATGGCGTTGGTTCTCAATGGATTTCGGCTGGCGGACAGACAGCCTACAACAACGACACCCTGGTTTATCACTCGTATAACGCTTGGGATAAGGGGTATGGCAATTTGCAAATCCGGAACCTGAAGTGGGTGGATGGCTGGCCGGCCATCGAGTAAACCGGGTCTGCGTGGGCATGGATGCGGCAGAGCAGCAATAATTGTTTGCTCTGCCGCATTTTTTACGCGTATTTACCCCAAAAAACAGCCAATATGGGAGTGCTGTTTTCTCATGCAAAGCTACCTCATCATGGAAACCGGAAAGCATCCCGACCTCAAGGGCGAAGCCCTCAAGAACGAGCGTTTTCACATGCTCGAAGACATTGCTCAAGATCTGTCTGAAGGCGATATCGTCTTTCCAGTTTGCTTTGAGCTGCACCGGCGCATTCGCCAGTTACTGGAAGATGAAAACCTCACCTTGGAAAAGCTGGCGCGTCAGATCGCGCTGGAACCGCTGATCGACGCCAAATTGCTGCGCTTGGCCAATTCGGCGGCGTATCGCAAGAGCGGCCCGATGGTGGTGGATGCAAAAACGGCGATTATTTGTTTGGGTTTGCGGATGGTGCGCAATGTCGCGCTGGCGGTCACCATGAACCAGATGCGGCGCATGAGCGCGATCGCCGGTTTTGAAGAGCTGGCCGCGCATCTGTGGTCTCATTCGCTCAGAACCGCTTGCGCCGCCGAAGTGATCGCGCGCCGCAAAACCCATATCAATCCGGACGAAGCCATGCTGGCCGGCCTGGTGCATGATATCGGCGCTTTTTACATGCTCTACCGCGCCACCCAATATGAAGACTTGCGCTGTCGCCCCGGTACGCTCCGTCATTTGATCGTGCGCTGGCACGAAAGCATTGGCGAAAGCGTTCTGTTTGCGCTCGATATGCCTGAGGAAATCATCGAAGCCATACGCGATCACGATCAGCCGCGCGAAATTTTCGGCCCGATTCGCAAGTTTTGCGATGTGATTTACATTGCCAATGCGCTGGCGGGCGGTTTGTTCGAATGGCAGTTTCGCGACGAAAACGAGGATGCATTCGATATGCAATGCCTGATCGACCAGTACCGTGATCTGGAAGACGAGATCCGTGAGCGTGTGGCAGAGATGGAACAAGTCCTGAATTGATCCCGCCCCAAACAACAAAGCCCCCGATTCGGGGGCTTTGTTGTGGATCAGACCGAGCTGCGGATCAGATGATCGAAAGCTGAGAGGCTGGCCTTGGCACCTTCACCCATGGCGATGATGATCTGCTTGTACGGCACGGTGGTCGCATCCCCGGCAGCAAACACGCCTGCCAGAGAAGTCTGCCCCTTGGCGTCGACTTCGATTTCGCCGCGCGGGCTAAGCGCAATGGTGCCCTTGAGCCAGTCGGTGTTGGGCAGCAGACCGATCTGCACAAAGATGCCTTCAAGTTCCACCTTGCGGATTTCGCCGCTGACGCGATCCTTGTAAACAATGCCGTCCACCTTCTGGCCGTCGCCGGTGACTTCGGTCGTCTGCGCGCTCTTGATCACCGTCACGTTGGGCAGGCTGGTCAACTTGGCTTGCAGCACCGCGTCGGCGCGCAGCTTGTCATCGAACTCCAGCAAGGTAACGTGCGAGACAATGCCTGCGAGATCAATCGCCGCTTCCACACCCGAGTTGCCGCCGCCGATTACCGCGACGCGCTTGCCCTTG
>CAXYUI010000207.1:0-3943 GCA_964291975.1 uncultured Formivibrio sp.
TTGAGGCTGTCGTAGCTGCTGGCATCGAAGCTGTAGGAACCATCAGCGTTCAGCGTCAGACCGGCGACGGTCGAGGTGGTGCTGAAGACGAGGCTGCTGCCCGCCGGCAGATCCACATCGCTCGCGCTGGTCGTGCCGGTGATGGTTTGATCTTCGGTCACTGCTCCCGTCGCAGCCGTCGCCACTGGGGCGTCGTTGGTGCCGGTGATGGTGATGGTGACCTTGGAGGCCGTGCCGTCGGCCGAAGTCACCGTAAAGGTTTCGGTCTTGACCTCGCCAGCCGCCAACGCCTGAACGGCTGGATCAGCGTTATTCAGTGTGTAAGCCCACTTCCCGTCCGTATCGATCGAAAACGAACCATAAGTACCAGCGACGCCAGTCTGCGCCACGAAGCTCGCTTGACCGGCGTCAGCGTCAGTCACCGTCAGCGAACCGCTCGTGCTGACGCTCACATCTTCCTGCACCGCGCCTTGGTCGGAGCCGGCGGTGGTGGCGGTGATGACTGCGCTGTCCGCGACCGGGATAACGGTCAAGTTCAGTGTGCTGCTGAATCCGGTATTGGTGGTGTAAGAAACCTGCGGCACCACGCCGTTCCAGTCGGCCGCCGGCACAAAGAGATAGTCGCCGTTTGCATCGAAGGTCAGCGTGCCGATGCCGGCGATCGTGGCGCTTGCGCCGGCTTGGTAATCAAGGCCATTCACCGAGAAAGTGGCGACCTGCAAGACGCTGTCAATATCGCGGTCATTGGCCAGTACATTGCCGCTCGCCGCCGTGTCCTCGGCCATGGTTTGCGCATCGGCCAACAACACGCTAGCGTCGTCGACCGAGTTGATGCCAACACGAACCGTGGTCGCCACGCTGCCGCCGTTGCCATCGCTGACGGTGACTACAAAGCTGTCGCTGCCGCTGTAATCGGCATTCGGGATATAGGTGTAGCTGCCATCAACATTCAAAGTGAGCGAGCCATGAACGGGCGCGCTGCTCAGGCTGTAATTGAGTGCGTCGCCGTCGATGTCATTGGCGACGATCTGCCCGCTGATGGGCGTGTCTTCCGCCGTATTCAGTGATGTGATGCTGCTCAGATCCAGCACTGGCGCGTCGTTGACGGCAAGTACATTGACCGTGACCACGCTGGTCGCCAGCCCGCCATTGCCATCGTCAACCAGCACACTGAAGGTATCGCTGCCGTTGTAATCGGGGTTCGGCGTGTAGGTGTAGCTGCCGTCAGAATTGAACGTGAGCAGGCCGTTCGTCGGTGCGCTGCTCAGACTGAAGCTCAGACTGTCGTTATCGGCATCGCTGGCGGTGATTTTGGAGGAAACGACGCCATCTTCAGGAACGCTGACCGTATCAAAGCCCGCTTGCGGATTTTGATTGCCTGTCACGGCAGGCGCAACCAAGGACGCAGGCGCGGCCTCATCTTCGGGCAATGCGCCAAGCACAGGCTGGCTGGCCGAGCTAAATGCCAATGCAAGCGGGTCGACATGTTCAATAATGCGCGCCAACTCGACAAAACCGTGCCCGCCCTCTTCTCCCGCGCCAGCATTCAGACCCGCCGCAGCCGGATCCAGCGCCTGGGTTGGATCCTGCCCCGCATCCAGCGCTGCAGTGAGTTTGGCAATGGCCGCTGCGACATCAACGGCGGCTTCAGAACGGTCTTGCGCGCTGCCGGCCAGCAAATCGGCATCCACCCGCAAGGTGCGGCCTCCGGCCAAGTCCAGCAATTCGCCATTGGGCAAGAGCACTTGGACGCGGCCTGCGGCATCGGTCACCAGTACTTGGCCTTCGCCGATTTCCTGCCCAGGCTGAATGGTCAGCAAACGACCTTCTGCATCACGCACATGCGCTGCGCCATTCACCAAAACGACCGATTTGCGAACCTGAGCCATGAGAGCCTGCCATAAGACGGAATACGGGAAGCAGGCAGATTAATGAGGGTGACGGGGGAAAGATATTGTACTGAAGGGCAAGCAGTTCAACCGCGCTTGATCCCAAGGAGGGGAAAGCTGGGCATTCCCGCGGCCGGGTTAAGCCGGATGGAAAGCGGGACACAACCCGCCTTCAAACCGCTTTTTTGCACAGCCTGCTTTTTACCCGCCTGCTAAGCCGCGAGCGCGGCGTGATGACAGTCCACATGGTTTCGGCGCAAAGCGTCGATCACATCACCATCCAATAACCCGGCGCGCACCTGTTCATCGAGCAAGCCGATAATGGCCGTCGGCGCCAGCGCCTTGCGGTAGGGTCGATCCTGAGCAAACGCCTGATATACGTCAGCCACGCCAATAATGCGCGATTCAATCGGCAAATGGTCGGCATTGAGCCGGAATGGATAGCCTTCGCCGTTCAGTCTTTCATGGTGACTGGCCGCCCAGAGCGCCATATCGCCCGGCATTCCCATCGAACTAAGAATGCGGTAGGTCACAAAACTGTGCGTGCGCATGACACCGATTTCTTGTTGATCCAGCGCGCGCGGGGCTTCCAGAATTTCATCGCTGATTTGCAATTTGCCAATGTCGTGCAATAAGCCGGCAACCGCCACCATGCCACAGGTTTGCGCAGGCAGCCCCAGATGAGCCGCCAGATATTCAGCCAGCCGCGCCACGCCAGCCGAATGCCGCTGGGTAAACGGCGATTTGGCATCGACAATCCGCGCCAGAATCTGCGCAGCTTGCTGAATGTGCGGCCAATCGAGCACCACATCTTCTTGCGGAGCAAAGGCTTGTTGCGCTTCCTGGATCATTTCTGTCGACATCAGTGGAATCCAGAATGCATCGGCGCGTGAAGCGCGCAGAAAAACATCAATCAAGGCAGGCGCAAACACGCTGCCGCGATAGTGAGCCAGGATGTCCCGAATGGAATCGACATGCGCGAGCAAAATATTGCTCTGGTAGAACGGCGCGCACAGCACATCAATGCGATCGGCCAGAAAAATCAGATTGGCCAGCGCGGCCGTTTCCGTGGGCAGATCGAGCGTTTGCAAAGTGCTCCAGCGCGAGTGGTGGTGCAAAATCACCGGCGCAAACCGTGCCAGCGGCACAAAATCAGCCAGTAGATCATGGCCGATACGACAATGATGTTCGGCGCCGTCCCACTCAATGGCATTGAGCAAATTCTTGTGCATGCGGGTCGAAGAAACCCCGCAGTCATGCAGCAAGCCAGCGTAATAAGCCTCGCGCTGCCGCGCCTCATCGCCGCCCAATTGCACCAGTAACTGCGCCGCGATCAAGCCCACGCGACGTGGCATGAAAATAATCATCTTGCCCGACCAGATCAACCGAGTGCGCGAGCATCAACACCAGTTTGTGCAAGGGGATATGTAAGCGATCCATGACCAAGCTCCGAAATCCTGTTCATCAGGATTACGTCAGAGCCATACACCCCACAAGCGTTAAGACAGGATTTGGATTGGTGGACGGTGGTTAGGGAAGACTGCGCCGGCCAAAAGCTGGCGATACATGGCCGGATCGCGCCATTCGGCCTGGCATTGTTCAGAGAAGATAATCTCTTCCAGCCTGATTTCGCCCATGCGCGGATTGTAAGCATCGTCACGGAAAGCCTGGGCGTAGCCTGTATCGGTTTCATGGGCGATCACCGAATGCAGGCGCACATCAGCCTCGCCATTGGCCATCACCGTTTGCTGCAACAGGCGGTCGATGATCACAAAGAAAATCCGCGCAAACTGTTCGGCCGACGGCGAGACCGGCAGAGCAATCCAGCGCGCAGAGAAAGTCTTGCACAGGCGGATGTACTCCGCGTCGTCTTTGTCCCAAAAACAGATCGCATGATCGAAAGCATCGACCACATCCTTGATCGTGCCTTTCATCAGACCAAAGTCATACACCATCTGCCCTTGATCGAAAGCATGCGCTTCCAGCAGGATTTCCACCTTGTAGCTGTGGCCATGAATGGAAGTGCTGCAACGCAGCGACGAGCAGTTGCGCAC
>CAXYUI010000208.1:0-3925 GCA_964291975.1 uncultured Formivibrio sp.
ATAGTGGGTGAAGAAGATGCCAAAACTGCATTCAGCCAGCGATTGCACCAGCCGGTTGCGCTGGGTGAAATAGCGCGCGGATAAACCAAGGCATAAAAGCGTGAAGCTGATTTTTTGCAGTTGCGAATAGTTGGCCATGAGCGGCGCGCCTTCGAAGTATTCCTCGAAATAACTCAAGCGCTGCCAGGGCCAATCCCAGAGCAAAAGGCCGTAGCTGATCGCGCAAAACAGGCCACAAATCCACAACATGCGCGTGTCGGCAAGCCAGCTTTCCACCTTTTCGCGCTGCGCGCCGATCATCACGCCCAGATGGTAAACACCAAAAAAATGCACGAAAGACAGCAGCGGGTTGTCGTTATAGAAAGAGCGGAAAGTCAGCACGCTCACGCCCAAGGTAAATGGCAGCAGCCAAATCCCGGCGCGATGGCGCGCGAACCAGTGAAAGAGCGGCGCGGCCAGATAAAAGAGCGCGATCATCGGCACGAACCACAGCGGTCCGAGCACATACCAGCCCCGGCTGTAGATCCAGAGCAAATATTCCAGGCGGGTGAGCCAATCGCCGTAGTAAAAGTTCGGCGCGACTTGCTGCATCTGCCAGCGGTAAATCAGCATGGCGGTGGTGACCAGGAAATAGGGCAGGATCACCCAGAGGATTTTCTTGCCCAGATAGTTTTTGTAATCGAGCCGGCGCGTCAGATAGGCAAAGAGATAACCGGCGATAAACACAAACAGCGTGGTGCCGTTGGTGAAAAAAGCGGCGAGCGCTTCATGCGCGTCGATGGCGTCGACCGTGTGCTTGTTCGATGGGATATGCGTGAACACGACAAACACAATGGCCAGCGCGCGCATGAATTCCAGGTGCGCAAGAAAAGGGCGAGCAGGGGTAGACATCAGACTACATCAGGCGCAAAACGCGAAATCTAGCATTTCTTGGCAGCAAAGCGCCCGTGAATAAGTCCGGGAACTCAGGGCGTTTGCTGCGATTGCGTCAATTGCCGCCATCTTCACGCCAGGCCAGCTTGGCGTGCAGGCGCACGACTTCGCCGATGATGATGAGCGCGGGCGGTTTGACCGCGTGGGTCTCGATCAGCGCTGGCAGGGTGGCGAGCGTGCCGGTCACGGTTTTCTGATCCGGGCGGGTGGCGTTCTGGATGATGGCGGCCGGCGTGTCGGCGCTGCGGCCGGCTTCGATCAGCTTGGCGCAAATGCGCGGCGCTTCTTTTACGCCCATGTAGACCACCACGGTTTCGGTCGGGCTGGTCAGACGCGCCCAGTCGAGTTCGATCTCGCCGGCTTGGCGGTGGCCAGTGACAAAAGTCACCGACTGCGCGTAATCGCGGTGGGTCAGCGGAATGCCGGCGTAGGTGGAAGCGCCGGCCGCTGAGGTGATGCCGGGCACGACTTCGAAATCAATCCCGTTCTGTGCCAGCTCGGCGATCTCTTCGCCGCCGCGCCCGAAAATGAAGGGATCGCCGCCTTTCAGGCGCAAGACGGTTTTGCCTTCCCCAGCCAATTTCACCAGCAGTTGGTTGAGTTCTTCCTGTGGCAGGGCATGGTCGCTGGCTTTTTTGCCGACATAAATGCGTTCGGCATCGCGGCGAACCAGATCGAGAATGGCGGGCGCGACGAGGTTGTCATACAGCACCACATCGGCTTTTTGCATCAGGCGCAGGGCGCGGAAAGTGAGCAGGTCCGGGTTGCCAGGGCCAGCGCCGACCAAGTAAACCGCGCCGCGCTGCAAGGCTGCGCCGGAGGCGTTTTCCAGTTCGGATGCCAGCGCGCTGCGCGCGCCTTCTTCGTCACCGGCGAGCGCTTGTCCGGCGGCCAGGCCTCCGAGCGCGCCCCCCCAAAAGCCCCGCCGGGCGCGCTCGTCTCCAGTGAAGCGCGCTTTGACTTGGTCGCGCAAATCACCGGCAAGGCGCGCCAGCACGCCGTAACCGTGCGGCAGCCAGGCTTCGATTTTGGCGCGCAACAGCCGGGCCAGCACCGGCGCTTTGCCGCCACTGGAGATCGCAATCATCAAAGGTGAGCGATCGACAATCGAAGGCACGATAAAACGGCAGTTGTCCGGATCGTCGACCACGTTGACAAGGATGCTCGCTGCTTCGCAGGCTGCGTGAACGGCGGCATTGACGCCGGCGTCGTCCGTCGCCGCGATCACGAGGCGCATTCCAGCTTCGTCACCGGCGCAGTATTCACGCGAGATCTGCCTGAGTTTTCCCTGGCGTTCCGCTTGGTCAAATTCGTCCGATATGGCCGGCGCGATGACGGTCAATCGCGCACCGGCGGCCAGCAGCAGGCTGGCTTTGCGCCAAGCCACTTCTCCGCCGCCAACAATCAGACAGGGCTGGTTTTTCAGATCGAGAAAGAGAGGAAAGTAGTCCACGGCCAACACTCGTTTTTGCGATTTGTTCGCATTCTACGGAGCGTGGCGAGTCGTGAATAGCGTCAATCCGTCGATGACGGGCTTGCTTAGATTGCTGCGCTGCGGTTGTTGGCTGGCAACAGATCGCCAATCTTTCTTGCAGTGGTCAGACCACTGGACCTACAATCCTCACCTATACTTGGTCCATTTCCCTGTCAGGAGCCTTCGCAATGCAAACCCTTTCACGCCAAAATCTCGATCAGCTCAATGTCGCCCATGTGAAGGGCGCGCCGGTTTTGCCGGTCAATATTTTGCAGATCGGCGATGGCAACTTCCTGCGCGGTTTTGTGGACTGGATGGTCGATGTAGCCAATGAGGCTGGCGTGTTCAAGGGCGGTGTGGCGATTGCCCAGCCGCTCGATCGAGGCATTGCCGATATGCTCAACGCGCAAGGCGGCTGCTATACGGTGTTGCTGCGCGGCATCGAGAACGGTCAGGAAGTTGAATCGCGCCGCGTGGTGAGCTGCGTCAGTGACTCGCTCAATCCCTATGCCCAGTGGGACAAGATGCTGACTTATGCAAAAAGCCCGGAGCTGCGTTTTTTTGTGTCGAACACGACCGAAGCCGGGATTGCCGATGCGGATGAAGCACTGGTGGCGGGCAAGTGCCCGGACAACTTCCCGGCCAAGGTGACGGCGCTCTTGTGGGCGCGCTATCAGGCTTTAGGCGGCAAGACTGCGCCGGGTCTGGTTTTCCTGCCGTGCGAACTCATCGAAGCCAACGGCAGCAAGCTCAAAGAAATCGTGCTCAAGTTTGCAGCGCGCTGGAATCTGGAAGCCGGTTTCTCTGAGTGGGTAGAAAGCGCCAACCATTTCTGCAACACGCTGGTTGACCGCATCGTGCCGGGCTATCCGCGTGACGAAGCCGCCGGCCTTTATGAAAAGTGGGGCTACAACGATCCGCTGCTCGTTGCTGCTGAACCGTTCCACGTCTGGGTGATCGAAGGCTCGCAGGCGCTTGCTGAAGAATTTCCGCTGCACAAGGCGGGGCTGAATGTTGTCTGGACTGATGACCTGCAACCCTACCGCACCCGCAAGGTTCGCATCCTCAATGGCGCGCATACCGCGAGTTCGCTGGCCGCCTACTGCGCCGGACTGGATACCGTGAAGTCCATGATCGACGATGCGACCGTTTCGGTGTACCTGAACAAGGTCATGTTCGAAGACATCGTGCCCTTCGTGCCGTTGCCTGAAGCTGAGCGTCAAAGCTATGCCGCGACCATCATGGAGCGTTTCGGCAACCCGTATATCCGTCACGAGCTGATCTCGATTGCGCTCAACTCGGTTTCCAAATGGCAGGTGCGCGTGCTGCCGAGCGTGAAGGATGCCGTCAAGCGCGATGGCAAAGCGCCGTCCGCACTGTCGTTCTCGCTCGCCGCGCTCATCTGGTTCTATCGCGGCCAGATCGTGAATGGCGAATACACCGGCCAGCGCGCCGCCGGCAGCTATCCCATTTAAGACAATCCGGGAGTCATCGACATCATGGCCAAGGCTTGGTCTG
>CAXYUI010000209.1:0-3871 GCA_964291975.1 uncultured Formivibrio sp.
ATAACGAAGAAGGCCGCCGCGTCACGCGCTTCAACGACGCGGCGCTGCGCGGCAGCCAGATAGGGCAGGCGCGTTTCCAGCAGCACTTCGGCGCCCTTGGGCACGGTCGGCGCTTTGCCGTCGTTGGCTGCGATCTTGGGTAGGCCGTAAGTCAGCCTTTGAGTGAAGAAGGATTTGTTGCTGGTGTAATCGGCAAAACGGTCGTAATCAACGCTGGCCTTGTCGGTGGTGACCGGCGTGCGCGCTTTTTCGAGCAGGGCGTTGAAGTCCTTGGCCCCGGTTTGCGTCATCAGGTAGTTCTGCACCAGCGTGTAGGTGGCGGCCTTGTCCATCTTGGTCTTGTTGAGTGCGTAGGCGACGACGGCGGTGGCCTGAATGCGGCCGCCCATCACGTCAAGCGGCGAATGCATGCCGGCGCGGATGCGGTTTTCGCCCATTTCCATGGCGCGGGTAATGAGTTCCTGATAGCGCTGTGGGACGAGATAAGCCATCGGCAGCGTATCGCGCCAGGCTTCAGCGGTGTGGCCGCTGTTAAAGCCGCCGTCGGTGGTTGGCGTGCTGCTCTTGGCTGATTCCAGCGCTGGCACCACGATCACGTCGCTGCTCCAGCGATAGGGGCGGGCGTATTTAAAGAAGCGTTTGGCGGGTTCAGACGAGCCATCGACGATATTGCCGCTGTCGATAAAGGTGACGGCCTGCGCGAGCGCAGAGCTGGTCTTGTCGCCCAGATTATTCCCTTTGTCGTCGACCTTGCTTGTGGCAGCGTTGGGATCGACTGCAACGATGGTGGTGGTTTGGCCTGCGCCGGTACGCCAGAGGCTGGTCAGCGGGCCCATGCCGTCGCTGATCGAAAAGCCCTTGCTGCGGCGGTCATCCATATAGGCGGCGAGCGCCTGTTCGTTGCTCCGGTTCTGGGTGGCGGTTTTGACGTAATCAATATTGGCTTGATGAACCGCGTTGTTGGTGATCGTTCCATCGGGTGTCGTACCCGGAATGCCGGACCAGGCGGAGGCGGTGACGGCGTCGCAGCCATTGGCGGCGGCCAGCGTGACGCCGGCATCGACCTTGCGGGTCAGCGGCTCCCAGATGTCGAGCATGCCTTTGAGGACGCGCACGCCGGCGTTGGTCTCCAGCGTGACCATGCACGGATCGTTGCGCTGGTTGGTCGCGCCCGTATCCACGTAAGCGAGTACGCCAGATGGGGCGGTCGCGCTTTCTTCATACCCCAAGCCGGCCGGTGCAGCAGGCGCGGAAACGGAAGTGCTGGCGGTGTTGTCATCGCCACCGCAAGCCACCAGCGCAAAGGCGGAAGCCAGCGCAACAACAAGTGGCAAAAGGCGGAAAGAAGAGGTCTGTGACATGGCGGGCTTTCTGTTGTAAGGAAGAAAGCCGGAATGCTAGTAAGCCTGTGTTAAAGGCTGATGAATGTTTTGTTGTACTTTTTTGAATGGACATGAAAATGGCCGGAATCGATCCGGCCATTTTTATTGATTTGAAGGTGGCTTCAGGCATCCAACCCTTTTTGCACCTGCTCAGCCGCGCGCAGTACGGCGCGAGCCTTGTTCAAGGTTTCTTGCCATTCGCTTTGCGGCACCGAATCGGCGACGATGCCGGCGCCCGCTTGCATAAAGAGCTGGTGATCCTTGACCACCGCCGTGCGCAGCGCAATCGCCACATCCATATCGCCGTTAAAGCCCAGATAACCCACAGCGCCCGAATAGATGCCGCGCTTGGTCGGTTCGAACTCGTCAATGATTTCCATCGCGCGAACTTTGGGTGCGCCTGAAACCGTGCCGGCCGGGAAGGTGGCTTTGAGCACGTCCATCGCACCCATGCCGGGCTTGATCTTGCCTTCCACGCTGGAAACGATGTGCATGACGTGCGAATAGCGCTCGATCACCATTTTGTCGACGAGCTTGACGCTGCCGGTTTGCGCAACGCGACCGGCATCGTTACGACCCAGATCAATCAGCATGACGTGTTCGGCGATTTCTTTCGGGTCGGCCAGCAGCTCTGCCGCGAGCGCGACATCTTCTTCGCGGGTCTTGCCGCGCGGACGCGTGCCGGCGATCGGGCGTACCGTGATGGTGTCGCCTTCGAGACGCGCCAGAATTTCTGGCGAAGCGCCAACGATATGGAAGTCGCCAAAGTCGTAAAAGAACATATACGGCGACGGGTTGAGCGAGCGCAGTGCGCGATAAAGCGCCAGTGGCGATTCTTCAAACGGCAGCGTCATGCGCTGCGAGAGCACTACCTGCATGATGTCGCCGTCAGCGATGTAATCCTTGGCGGCAACGACTGCGGCCTTGAACGCTTCTTCGCCCATTTCAGAAACCGGTGCGGTGACGGCTTTGGCGGGCTTGGAAAGCGGCAAGGGCGCGGGTTCGCGCAGCTTCAAGCGCAATGCCTGCAAGCGTTCTTCGGCCTTGTCGTAGGCGTCGGCTTCTGATGGATCGGCGTAGACCACCAGATAAAGCTTGCCGGAAAGATTGTCGACCACCGCGATTTCCTGCGAGAGCAGAAGCTGGATGTCCGGGGCGCCGATCACATCGGGTTTTTGGCAGGCGGCGAGTTTCTTTTCGATATAACGGATGGTGTCGTAGCCGAAATAACCGACGAGTCCACCCAAAAAGCGCGGCAGGTTGGCCTGGTGCGGTGCTTTGAATTGCTTTTGGTATTCCGCGATGAAGTCGAGCGGATTGCCGTGATGGCGTTCAACCACCTGATCGTCGGTGATGACTTCGGTGTTCAGACCCTTCACTACGATGCGGGTGCGCGCCGGCAGGCCAATAAAGGAATAACGGCCAAAACGCTCGCCGCCGACGACGGATTCAAGCAGATAGGAATAGGGGCGATTGGCGAGCTTCAGATACACCGACAGCGGCGTGTCGAGATCAGCAAAAAGTTCAAGAATCAGCGGGATGCGGTTATAACCCTCGGCAGCGAGGGCAGCAAATTCAGCACGGGTCAACATGGTTTTTCTCCGGAGCGGTTCGAAATAAAGATAAGGGCGGGCAGCGCGATTAAACGCGACGCCATCGCCATTCGAGCCAGATCTGTCCGGAGTGAAATGCCATGATGTGTTTTGATTTCATTTGCAGTGAGGCCTTATTCTGGCCGAATGCGCCGCAGCGCGTCAAATTGACGGGGCAGGGCAAGCCCGCCCCGTGGGATTTACGGGCCGACGACGGTCAGAAGTTCCGAGAAATTCGGCAGAATGATGTCCGCGCCGAGCGCTTCCAGATCGACGCCGTAGCCGTGGCTGACCACGGCCGACGGGCAGCCGGCATTCTTCGCGCACAGTACGTCGTTTTTCGAATCACCCACCATCAAGAGTTCTTCCGCTTCAATGCCGAGCTGTGCCGCGACGTGCAGCAGCGGTTCGCCATCGGGCTTTTTCTGCGGCAAGGTGTCACCGCCGACAATGATCGCAAACAACGAGCGCACGCCCAGTTCCGCGAGCAGCGGCAGGGTATAGCGCTCGGCCTTGTTGGTGACGAGCGCCAGCGGCAAGCCCATGGCATTGAGCGCTTCCAGCGTCTCGCGCACCTGTGCGTAAAAGCGCGTGTTGATCGTGAGTCCGGCCTTGTAGTGGGTATCGAAGCTCGCGAGTGCAGCCTCTTGTTCCGGCGTGCCGCTGTAGTCGGCATTGACATCGTCAGCCAGCGCGCGGGCGACCATGATGTTCACGCCATCGCCGACAAAACGCTCGACGCGCTCGGTCGGCAGGGCAGGGAGGCCTTGTTCGACGCGGGCTGCATTGGCGGCGCGGGCAAGGTCGGGCACGGAATCGACGAGCGTGCCGTCGAGGTCAAAAGCAATGGCGCGGATCATTTTTTCACCTGTGCGAGTTCGTTGCGCATGGCGTCGA
>CAXYUI010000210.1:0-3824 GCA_964291975.1 uncultured Formivibrio sp.
AGCACCAGAACGATCACGACCAAGGCCGAGATCACATTGATAATCAAAACGAGAGAGGTCAGGAATTCCATGATTTCTTCAACTCAAAGTAGCCGCGCATTCTAGCATCAGCTCGCAGCTTTGCAAATCTCGACAAATTCGGAAGTCAGCGCAGCACCGCCGACCAACACACCATCGACATTGTCGATATCCAGAATCTGCGCCGCATTTTCAGCCTTGACACTGCCGCCATACAAAAGCTTGATACGATCATCAAGCTCACCCTTGATCATTTTATGGACTTCAGCGATCTGGGCTGGCGTGGCGGTAATGCCACTGCCTACCGCCCACATCGGCTCGTACGCAACCGCATACATGCCCACCGGCAGACTCTTCAAGACTTGCATTTGCGCCAAGATCACTTCGGCGGTCTTGCCTTCACGGCGCTGCTCGGCGCTTTCGCCCACGCAATAAATCGGGAACAAACCGGCATCGATGCAGATGCGCATTTTCATGCCAGCCGTCTCGGTGCTGGCGCCAAAAAGACGACGACGCTCGGAGTGCGCCACGATGACGATCTCACAACCGACATCAGCCAACATCGCAGCCGACACCTCGCCAGTGTAAGCGCCGATATGGTACTGGCTGACATCTTGCGCGCCAACCTGAATGCGGGAACCATCAAGCACATCTTTGGCCAGCATGATGTAAGGGAAAGGCACGCAGACCCCCACATTCGGCCCGACGCCAGCCTTGGCCAGATCGCCCAATACAGTCTTAATCTGGCCAATACTGCCATGCAGTTTCCAGTTGCCGACCACCATCTTCTTTGCCATGAAAGACTCCCTGTATTCAAGGCGGCGCATACTAACAACCGCGCTCAGACCACGTCAAACCGGCCATCTCGCCATTTTTGCAATTGCATGACAAAACACCGGCGTTTGTAATATTTCCGAAACATTGCGCGCTTACGATGCGTGGCGTTGCACTCGAATCCACATCAGGAGAAAACACCATGACCTTTGCACGCAAACTCATTCTTACACTCGGCCTGACCGCAGGCTTGTTTTCGCATGCTATCGCAGCTGACCTGACCGGCGCAGGTGCGACTTTCCCGTATCCGCTGTACGCCAAGTGGGCTGAACAGTACAAGGCCAAGACCGGCACCGGCCTCAATTATCAATCCATCGGCTCGGGCGGCGGCATCAAGCAGATCAAAGCCAAGACCGTCGATTTTGGCGCATCCGACGCCCCGCTCTCTGCCGCTGACCTGGAAAAAGACGGTCTGGTGCAATTCCCTGCCGTCATGGGCGGCGTAGTTCCGGTTGCAAATCTGGAGCAGATCAAAGGCGGCGAGCTGAAGCTGACGCCGACCGTGCTCGCTGATATTTACCTGGGCAAGATCAAGAAGTGGAATGACCCGGCCATTCAAGGCATCAATCCGGGCATCAAGCTGCCGGATCTGGCGATCACCGTGGTGCACCGCGCCGACGGTTCGGGCACAACCTGGATTTTCACCAACTATCTCTCGAAGATCAGCACCGAATGGAAGACCAAAGTCGGCAACAGCTCGTCGGTGCAATGGCCGACCGGCGTGGGCGGCAAGGGCAATGAAGGCGTCGCTCAGTATGTGCAGCGCATCAAGGGCGGCATCGGTTATGTCGAATACGCCTACGCCAAGCAAAACAAGATGGATTACGCCCAAATGCAAAACAAGTCGGGCAACTTTGTCCAACCTAGTGTCACCAGCTTCAAGGCCGCAGCCGCCGGCGCCGGCTGGAAAGGCACACCGGGCTTTGCAGTGGTCTTGACCGATCAGCCGGGCAAGGATTCCTGGCCGATCACTGGCGCGACCTTCATCCTGATGCACAAAAAGCAGGACAAGCCGACCCAAGGCGTGGAAACGCTGAAGTTCTTCGATTGGGCTTACGGCAATGGCGACAAGATGGCTGACGATCTGGACTACGTACCGATGCCGACCGAAGTCAAGAACGTGATCCGCGCTTCGTGGAAGCAAATCACCGACGGCAACGCCCCGCTCTGGAAGTAATTGCGCAGTACCTTGCTGCCGGTCGGATTAAAATGGCCGGCAGCATCAAACAAGGGCCGCCGATGGCCCTGTTGTTTTGAACGGAGAGTGTAATGACCCAACAGGAAAAACGCCTCGCGGCACAACAGTGGCAAGACGCGCTGTTTCGCGGCGCGACCCGTTTTTTTGCCGTTTTTGTGCTCTTGCTGCTCGCAGGAATCATGGTTTCGCTGTTGATCGGCGCCTGGCCCAGCATCAAGACTTTTGGCCTGGGCTTCATGTTCAGTGAGGAATGGAACCCGGTCACCGACCAGTTTGGCGGCCTCAATTCGATCAAAGGCACGCTGCTGTCGTCGTTCATCGCACTGCTGATTGGCGTGCCGGTGAGCTTTGGCATCGCGATCTTTCTGACCGAACTCTCGCCCGTCTGGCTGCGCCGCCCCTTCGGTGTCGCCATCGAACTGCTGGCCGGCGTGCCATCCATCATTTACGGCATGTGGGGTCTGTTTGTTTTTGCACCGTGGTTTGCCGACAACATCCAGCCCAAGCTGGCCGAAACCATGGCTGGCGTGCCGCTGATTGGCGATTGGTTTCAAGGTCCACCCATGGGCATTGGCATGTTTACCGCCGGCTTGATCCTGTCGATCATGATCATCCCCTACATCGCCTCGGTGATGCGCGATGTATTCGAAATCGTGCCGGCCATGCTCAAAGAATCGGCCTACGGCTTGGGTTGCACCACCTGGGAAGTCGTCTGGAACGTCGTCCTGCCTTACACGCGCACCGGCGTCATCGGCGGCATCATGCTGGGCTTGGGTCGCGCACTGGGCGGAACCATGGCGGTCACCTTCGTGATCGGTAATGCGCACCGCGCGATTGGCTCGCTGTTTGATCCAGCCACCTCGATCGCGGCCACGCTGGCCAACGAATTCACCGAAGCCAGCGGCGAAATCCACACGGCTTCGCTGATTTACTTGGGTTTGCTGCTGTTTGTGATCACCGTCATCGTGCTCACACTCTCCAAGCTCCTGCTTCTGAAACTGCAACGCGGCGAAGGCCGTTCAAGCTGAGAACCAGACCATGAATCTCTATCTGCGCCGCTGCACCATCAATTATCTGAGCCTTGCGCTGTCTTTACTGGCCATGGGTTTTGGCCTCTTTTGGCTGTGCTGGATCATGTACACCCTGCTGAAAAACGGCTTGGGCGGCCTACTCAGCGTTAGCCTGTTTACACAATCGACGCCTGCGCCAGGCAGTACCGGCGGCTTGTCCAACGCCATTGTCGGGAGCTTTTCGATGGCCACGACCGGCACATTGATTGGCACGCCGATCGGGATTCTCGCCGGCACTTATCTGGCCGAATTTGGCGAGCGTGGCTGGCTCGCACCACTGACCCGCTTCATCAACGACGTGCTGCTTTCCGCACCTTCCATCGTGGTTGGCCTCTTTATCTACGAAGCTTACGTCGTGCATATGGGGCATTTTTCCGGTTGGGCTGGCGCTTTTGCGCTCGCGCTGCTGGTGATCCCGGTGGTGACGCGCACCACGGAAAACATGCTGCGACTGGTACCGCACGCCATGCGCGAAGCCGCTTTCGCGCTCGGCGCACCGCAATGGAAAACCGTGCTGTGGGTCACCTTGCCGGCAGCCAAAGCCGGGGTCATCACTGGCATCTTGCTCGCCGTGGCGCGCATCGCCGGCGAAACCGCCCCGCTGCTCTTTACCGCACTGAACAACCAGTTCTTCTCGAACATGAATCAACCGATGGCCAACCTGCCCGTCGTGATCTTCCAGTTCGCGATGAGCCCCTACGAAG
>CAXYUI010000211.1:0-3802 GCA_964291975.1 uncultured Formivibrio sp.
GCACTGACCGTGCCTGGTTTGTGCAACAAAGCCTCGCGGTGACCCGCTATTCCGTTCCAGATTTTTTTGTCGACTGGATGCTAGCTGTCTAAAGCGATTGGGATAGGCATTGCCGAGAGGACATCGCAGCCCCAAAAAAGCTTTCCAAAAATGAGAAAAGGCACCAACGATAGCGTCGGTGCCCCTCCCAAAAAATCTATGCATAAAGATGTATTTATACATAGCATGGTAACGCTTTTATATCCCTTGTTACATAAGGGTTTTATTCACTCTTCCTCGAAATATGTGCCATTTAGGGTATCAGTCCATTTTGGCCGGTTGAGATTAAACCAGATCAATGCGTCATTGCGCCGTGATCCATGGGCATTGCAGCTTCACCACCCATCATCAGCGTGGGATCGAGCATGCCAAAGATCATGGCGATATGCGCGACGACAAGGAAGATCGCCACGAAAGTCGCATGCAGCTTGAGCTTGCTCTCTTCATCGCGCCCGCGTGCAATCAAACCCAGATCCAGCAGCGCCAAGCCCAAAAGCGGCACAATCCCGGCCAGATACGACAGCACGGCAATCACATCGGCCGGGCCACGCCAGCCGCCGCCCGTGGTCAGCGGAATCACAGCATTGAAAGTCAGATAAACAAAGACGCCGCTGAAATAAAGGCCGCCTGCGATGCTGGCAAGCCGGTTCACGGTGCGCAAAGTACCGTGAAACTGGCGCGAGAAGAGGATAAAGAGCTCGGTAATCGCCACGGTTTCGGCCAGGATGACCGGAATCGCCATGAAGAGGATGAGGTTCCACGGCTGGTTTTGCGCCAGCAGTTCCATGTAGTGAGTCATAGGCATGATTTTTCTCCAAAAAATAAGTCAATCCGCAAAGCGTTTGCGGTTTATGGGGATGAGAGAAAAATCAGCTTCGCGGCGGTTCAGGCTCGGGGCAGGCAATGTGGCTCGCCCAGCTGGGCGACCCATCAAAATGGGTAACATGCGCCAAAGGCGCGTCGCGCAATGCAGGTAGAGCCTGCATGGGCAGGCAACTGCCAGCACAGATCAGACAATCATGACAAGCGGCGTGGGCCGCGCTCGGGACATCCTGCGGCGCATCGCCATGACAGCTTGCAAGCGCCACAGGCACGGACGACGTTTCATACGCGAACGCGCCCGGCATCCACAATGCCGAGCAGCAGAACAGTAGCAGAAAGAAACGCGCGAACATGGCCATCAAGATCCAATGAGAATGACTGCTATTTTGCCACCGCTACCACCTTCCGTGCACGCTATTCGTCACCCGGAAGGCGGCAAAGGTCAGAGATTCTTGCTGCCGAACAGCACCACCTTGTCGGCCACAAAAGTCACACTGGCCTGACGCTGGCCATCTTGCCAGTGGCAGACTTCACCGATGACATTACGGCTGCACTCGGTCGGTTTTCCAATCAGATCAAGCACTTGTTCACGGCCAAGGCCGATCTGGACTTTGGCGAAATTTTCCTGAGTGAGCGCATTGCAAGCGCACAGCAGCAAACTTAGAAGCAGCAGTGTAAGACGGCGCATACCGTTCTCCTATCAAGCCGCGATGCGGGCGAGTTCGTCAAAATAGGTCGGGAAAGTCTTGGCGGTGCAACCCGGATCGAGGATGCGTACCGGCACACCACCAAGCGCCACCAGCGAGAAACACATCGCCATGCGGTGATCGTCGTAGGTGCCAATCGCAGCGTTCGGGATCAAGACAGCCGGCGGGGTCACTCGGATGTAGTCCTGACCTTCTTCGACCGTGGCGCCGACTTTGCGCAACTCGGTCGCCATCGCGGCCAGCCGGTCGGTTTCCTTGACGCGCCAGCTTTCGATATTACGGATCGTCGTCGTGCCCTCGGCAAACAAGGCCGCAATCGCAATGGTCATCGCGGCATCGGGGATGTGATTCAGATCGACATCGATGGCTTTGAGTTTGCCCGAAACCGGTGGCGCGGCTTCGATATGATTCGCGCCCCAGGTAATCTGCGCGCCCATCTGTTCCAGCACTTCGGCAAAGCGCTTGTCACCTTGGATGCTCTCGGAGCCCACGCCTTCGACGCGCACCACGCCGCCGCCAATCGCCCCGGCAGCAAGGAAGTAAGACGCCGAAGAGGCGTCGCCTTCCACATGCACGACGCCCGGGCTGACATAGGCCTGATTGCCGGGGATAAAGAACTCGCGCCATTCGCGACGTTCGACCTTCACGCCAAAGCGCGCCATCAGGTTCAGGGTGATTTCGATATAAGGCTTGGAAATCAGCTCACCGACCACTTCGATCGTCACATCTTCGCCAGTCAGCGGCAGCGCCATCAAGAGCGCGGTCAAGAACTGGCTCGACACATTGCCCTTGATCGGAATACGGCGGCCGGCGGCGATTTGCGCGGGCTTGATCGCCAGCGGGGGAAAGCCTTCATGGCCGAGATAATCAATTTGCGCGCCCACCGCGCGCAGCGCGTCGACCAGATCGCCAATCGGGCGCTCGTGCATGCGCGGCACGCCCCGCATCTGGTAGTGGCCGTTGGCCAGCGCCAGCGCGGCGGTCAGCGGGCGAAAAGCCGTGCCGGCATTGCCGAGAAACAGATCGGCTTCCTTTGCAGGAAAAAGCCCGCCGATGCCGGGTACGGAAAAATCGCGGCTCTCGCCATGCTGAGTCCATTCAACGCCCAACGTTTTGAGCGCTTCGAGCATGCGCTGCGTGTCGTCGGAAGCCAGCAGCCCTTTGACTTCGGTCGTGCCCTGCGCCAGCGCGGCCAGCAGCAAGATACGGTTGGAAATGCTCTTGGAACCGGGCAGGACCACGGCGCCATTCACGCGGGCAATCGGGGCAAGATCAAGAAATTCCATGGTCAACTCGCAGTAAGTCGGGGACAAGATCGACGAGCGCAGCTTCAACGCGCTCCGGCCCCAGATCGTTAAGACATTTCATGTGCTGGTAAGGGCAAACGCGCTCAAAGCACGGGCTGCATTCCAGTTCCAGCGAGACAATCCGCGCCGTATCAGACAGCGGCGGGGTGAACTTGGGCGAACTCGATCCATACACGGCCACGAGCGGGCGACCCAGCGCGGCGGCGACGTGCATCAGGCCGGAATCATTGGTCACAGCAGCGGTCGCGCAAGACAAAAGATCGATGGCTTCAGCCAGACTAGTCTTGCCGCAGAGGTTGATCGCCGCCGGTGCAAGCGCGGCAATCTGGTCAGCAATCTCGCCATCCTTGCCCGAACCAAAAATCCACACCTGCACGCCTTGCGCGCCAAGCTGGTTGGCGAGCGCGGCGACATGCTGCGCCGGCCAGCGCTTGGCCGGGCCATATTCAGCGCCGGGGCAGAACGCGACGATGGGTGTATCGCGATTCAGACCATGTTTGGCGAGCGCTGCGGTGCGGGCGGCTTCATCAATCGTCAAACGCGGATGCGGCGCAGTGGCCGGCAATGTGCCACGCGGCTCGGCCAGCGCGGAAAAGCGCTCGACCATGCGCGGGATCGCCACTTTATCAAGCTTGCGCGCGTCGTTAAGCAGGCCGTAGCGCATCTCGCCAACCCAACCGGTGCGCTTGGGGATGCCGGCCAGAAACGGCGGCAGCGCGGATTTGAGCGAGTTCGGCAGCACGATGGCCTGATCGTAGCCGCGCGCTTTCAGATCGCGTCCGAGTTGCCAGCGATCACGCAGACGCAATTCGCCATGGCCAAACGGGTTGACGATGGTTTCATTCACCACGGCCATGCGGTCATGCACCGCGCGCGTCCAAGCTGGCGCAAGCACGTCGAGCGTGAGACCCGGATAGAGTTCGTGCA
>CAXYUI010000212.1:0-3799 GCA_964291975.1 uncultured Formivibrio sp.
ACCCGCTCCGTTTGCGCAAACGTCGGGCGGACTGCTCCGGCGACGCCCCCCCTGCCTTCGTGATCCGGCCCGTAGATTCCGGCGACAATCGGCGCGAGCACTGGCGGGCCGGGCGGCACTTCAGCGATCTTGATCTTCGCGCCATGCAAGGCAGCGATTTTTTGCAGTTGAGGCCGAATTCGCCCGGCGATCTCATGGCTTTGCGCGCTGCGATGATGCTTGTCGACGAGATTGACCTGGATGTCGCCCAGTTCGCGACTGCTGCGCAAATAGTACTGGCGCACCAAACCATTGAAATTGATCGGCGCGGCCGTGCCCGCATAAGCCTGGTAATGCAGCACCTCAGGGACGGTGGCCAGATAAGCGCCCATGTCGCGCAAGGCGGCTGCGGTCGCCTCCAGCGGCGCATCGGGCGGCATGTCGACCACCACCTGGAATTCGGATTTGTTGTCAAACGGCAGCATCTTGAGGATGACCAGTTTGCAGCCGGGCAGACTCAGGGAAAGCGCGATCAGCGCCCCGATCGCCAGCCACAGGCGCAGGCGGTTTTTACCACCGCGTTCGCAGTCAAGAAAGGGTGAGAACAGCCAATGCACGCCACGCAGCAAACGCGCCCCACTTTCGTCGTGGTGCGCAGACTGCGCCAGCCACAGCCGCGCCAGCCAGGGCGTCACGACAAAGGCGATCGCCAGCGACAAGAGCATGCCCATGCTGGCGTTGATTGGAATCGGGCTCATGTACGGCCCCATCAGCCCCGTCACAAAAGCCATGGGCAAGAGCGCGGCGATCACGGTCAGCGTGGCCAGGATCGTTGGGCCGCCGACTTCGTCGACCGCGCCGGGAATCAATTCTGTGAGCGACTTTTCAGGATGAAGGGTCTTGTGGCGATGAATGTTTTCGACCACGACGATGGCATCGTCGACCAGAATCCCGATCGAGAAAATCAATGCAAAGAGCGAAACGCGATTGAGCGTGAAACCCCAAGCCCAAGAGGCAAACAAAGTGGCCATCAGGGTCAGCACCACCGCTACGCCAACAATCGCAGCCTCGCGCCGCCCCAACGCAAAAAACACCAAAGCCACGACCGAAGCTGTGGCGAACATCAGTTTCTGGATCAGTTTCATCGCCTTGTCATTGGCGGTTTCGCCGTAATTGCGCGTAACCACGACTTCGACATCGGCGGGAATCACGGTGTTTTTCAGTTCATCCACGCGGCGCAGCAAAGCTGAGGCAACTTCCACTGCGTTCTGGCCGGTTTTTTTGCTTACGGACAGGGTCACCGCCGGGTATTCGCGCGCCTGCCCCCCGGCCACGCCATGCCAGACATAACGTTCCGGCTGCGCCGGACCATCTCGCAGATCGGCAACTTCGCGCAGGAAAACCGGCGCGCGCTGACTCACGCCCACGATGAGATCGCCCACCGCTTGCGCCTCTTCGAGAAAAGGCCCTGCGTCGAGCGCGATGACCCGGTTATTGGCCGTCAGCTCGCCGATGGGCAACCCCCGATTGGCTGATTGCAGCGCGGTTTGCACATCAATCACGGTAATGCCGGCGCTGCGCATCCGCGCCGGATCGATTTCAACGCGCAATTGCCGGCTCGGCCCGCCAATGGTTCGCACTTCGCGGGTTCCGGGCACGCGCTTGAGATCGGCTTCAATCGAATGCGCCACGCGTTCCAGGTCGAATGCGCCGGTTTGCGGATTCTTGCCATGGAGGGTCAAAGCCAGAATCGGGACATCATCAATGCCACGCGGCTTGATCAGCGGCGTCAGCACGCCCAGATGCGCCGGCAGCCAGTCGCTATTGGCGTGAATCGTGTCATAGAGGCGCACCAGGGCTTCGGTGCGCGGCACGCCGACCTTGAACTGCACGGTGATGATGGCAAGCCCGGGACGGGAAACCGACATCACATGTTCTATGTCGGCGATTTGAGCCAGCACCTGTTCCGCCGGCCCGGCCACCATTTGCTCGACTTCGCGCACGGCCGCGCCCGGGAAAGGGATCAGCACATTGGCCATGGTGACATTGATTTGCGGCTCTTCTTCCTTGGGGGTGAGCGCAACCGCGAACAAGCCCAGCAAAATTGCGAGCAAGGCCAGCAGCGGCGTGATTTGCGCAGACTGGAAAAATCGCGCGATGCGCCCGGATATCCCGAGGTTTGTCATGATTCCCCCTCAGCGCGCTTGCGCTGGGTCGCGCAAGACCTGCTCGCCTGCCCGCAAGCCTGCCAGCACTTCGACTTCATCGCCCTCGGCCTTGCCCAGTCGAACCTGCCGCAGCAAGGAACGGCCGTCTTTGTCTTGCACATACACCGCAGTCAGTTCAGCGCGGTGCAGCACAGCCGAGCGAGGCACACGCAATTGCGCGCGCGCCGGATTGGCGAGCGGCAGCGCAACGCGCGCGAACATGCCCGGCAATGCAGACGCCCCGGCTGGCAAGTCAATGCGGATAGGCACGCTGAGGCCGCCCGGATCAGCGGCAGGCAAAACCGTGAATTGTGTGGCCTGGTAAGTTGCGGCGGGCAACTCAATGCGGATGATCGCCCCGGCATGCAATCGCTTCAGCTCGGTTTGCGGCACGCTGACCCGCACCCGCAAGGCGGTTGGATCGTACAGCGTCAATAAGGCTTTGCCGGGCATCGCCATATCGCCCGCTTCTGCGCTGACTTCAGCGATGACACCGTGAAACGGCGCGGTGTGGGTGTAAAAACCAGTTTGCGTGCGCGCCGCCTCGGTCTGCGCGAGGATCGCACCCAGCGTGGATTGACTGGCGCGATGCCGGGTCTGCGCCTGATCCAACGCTGCCGCGCTGATAAAGCCCTGTGCAAACAACAGCTGGTGTCGCGCCAGTTCTTTTTGGGCGAGATCAAGCTGGGCGCGCGCCGAAGAAATCTGGGCCTGCGTTGCTGCCGCATTTTGCCGCGCAGCGGCGTTGTCGATCCGGGCCAGCAACTGTCCGCGTTTCACCTGATCGCCCGCGCGCACCGGGATTTCAAGCAAGATGCCGGAAACCTGGGCGGCGATCACGCTTTGGCGCACGGCTTGAACCACGCCGTCGGCGACATGATATTCGGGGGGATTGACGGCGCGCACCGCCACGACATCCGCAGCTTGCGCGCAGGAAATGATCAGGAAGAGAAAGCCGTAGCGCATTGAGCACCTCCAGCGCGACATCGCGGCAACAGGCCGGACTTGCTCTTACCAGCTTTAGCACAGTCTCGAAGGTGGCTTTGGAAAGAATCAGAACATCCTGGCGCTCAGGAGCGTATAGACGCCCAAGCCCAACAGGAAACAACCGAACAGGATGCGCAATATGGCTTCGCTCAGGTGCGTGGCAATCAGGGCACCCAACCAGGCGCCGGCCAAGACCATTACCGCAAGGATCATCCCGGCGCGTACATCAACATGGCCAGCGCGGTAATAACTCAGCACGGCAGCAATGCCCACCGGCGGCAGCAGCACCGCCAGACTGGTTCCTACCGCGCGCTGCATCGGGTACTGCAACAGAAACACCAAGGCCGGTACGATCAGCACGCCGCCGCCGATGCCAAAAATGCCCGAAGAAACACCGGCCATCAGGCCGATGGCTACCAGAATCAGGATTTCCATGCTTGCTACCGTCTCATGCAAGGGCATGAGCCTGAGGTGATTAACAAGCAATGGAATATACATATTCCTTTAAGGAATAAACAAGCCGATTATTGCCGCTGGAATTTCTCCGGGCGCAGCACAGTGACCTCGCTGGTGAACAAAATCATGGCGTAGTGGGCGTAGTAGCGCGTCTGTAAATGCTCGCTAAT
>CAXYUI010000213.1:0-3780 GCA_964291975.1 uncultured Formivibrio sp.
CGGCGTCGATTCCGGCTACGAGCTGTATGTCGGTGGCAACGGCGGCATCAAAACCGAAGTCGCCCAGTTCCTGTGCAAAGTCCAAACCGACGAAGAAGTCATGGAATACGCCGGCGCGTTCTTGCAGCTTTATCGCGAGGAAGGCTGGTATCTGGAGCGCACTTGTCACTATCTGGCGCGCGTCGGCCTCGATTACATCAAGCAGCGGATTGTGGAAGACCCCGAAACCCGCAAAGCGTATTTCCACCGCCTGCTCGACGCGCTGAAAAACGCTCAAGACCCCTGGCAAACCTCGCGCGAGGCGCAGGCCGTCAAGCAATTCATCCCGATCAAACTGGAAGCCTGATTTGCAGGCAAGGAGCACGACCATGAAACACTGGAAATGGATTTGCACTTTGGCAGACATCCCGCCTCTGGGCTCGCGCGTGGTTCGCCGCGCAGAAGGCGGCGATATTGCGGTGTTCCGCACCGCCGAAGACGAAATCTTCGCGCTGAGGGATCAATGTCCGCATCGCGGCGGGCCGCTCTCGCAAGGCATCGTGCATGGCAAGCGGGTGAGCTGCCCGCTGCATAACTGGCAGATCGGCCTGGACGACGGCCAGGCGGCGGCGCCGGATCACGGCCACTGCGCCCGCTTCGAGGTCAAGCTGGAGGATGGCCAGATTTATCTGGCGCAAGACCCCATCGCCACCCCGACCTGAACTTTGATTGCCCCACTTCAAACCGAAAAGGAAACCTCATCATGGCTTATCTCTCTCCTGCCGAATTTGTCGGAAAAATGATCGACGCTGGTGAATCCAAGGTGTTGATGTCCAGCCGCGATACCCTGATTCGCTCGTATATGGCGGGCGCCATCTTGGCGCTGGCCGCCTGTTTTGCGGTCACCATCAATGTGCAAACGGGTCAGCCGCTGGCTGGCGCCATTCTGTTCCCGGTCGGATTTTGCCTGTTGTATTTGCTGGGTTTTGATCTGCTGACCGGCGTCTTCACGCTGACGCCGCTGGCGCTGCTCGACAAACGTCCCGGCGTGACCATGCGCGGTATCTTGCGCAACTGGGGGCTGGTTTTTGTCGGCAACTTCGCCGGCGCGCTGACGGTGGCGCTGATGATGGCCATCATCTTCACCTACGGCTTTTCTGAAGCACCCAGTCTGGTCGGGCAAAAAATCGGCACCATCGGCGAAGGCCGCACGGTCGGCTATGCCGAGCATGGCGCAGCCGGCATGCTGACCTTGTTTATTCGCGGCGTGCTGTGCAACTGGATGGTTTCAACTGGCGTGGTGGGCGCGATGGTCTCGACCAACGTTTCGGGCAAGGTCATCGCAATGTGGATGCCGATCATGGTGTTCTTTTACATGGGCTTCGAGCATTCGGTGGTCAATATGTTTTTGTTCCCGTCCGGCTTGATGCTCGGCGGCAACTTCTCGATCTATGACTACCTGATCTGGAACGAGATCCCGACCGTGCTGGGCAATCTGGTCGGCGGCGTGACTTTTGTCGGCCTGACCCTGTATGCCACTCACGCGCGCACCGCGCCCAAGCGCAAGATCGCCTAAGCCCGCCCCGCCGCTGCCTCCCCCGGCAGCGGCCTTTCAGCTTTGTTCACGGTTGCAAGCGGCACTCAGCCTTGCTGATCCTCGTCATTAAACGCGGTGATTTGCGCCACCCGGAAAGTATCTTGCAGCGATCGCAATTCGGATTCGTGTAAAGCAGCGAGCCGTTCCAGGTAGTGCGCACCTGCGGCTTGCAGATGCACTTCGACCCGGCGTCGATCCTCTGTGCTTTTACGACGTTCGACCAGACCCAGCTCCTCGCATCGGCTCAGTAGCGCCACCGCGCCGTGATGATGCATTTGCAAGCGCTCAGCCAGCTCACCCACCGTCGCCCAGTCTCGCCCCGGAAAACCGCGCACATGCAGCAAGAGCAAATATTGAAGCGGCGTCAGTCCCTCATTGCGCGCCGCGCTTTCGCTGAAGTGCAAAAACCGGCGTAACTGATAGCGGAACTCAGACAAAGCTTCGTAATGCTTTTTGGTCAGTCCGCATCCGTCGGGATGATTTATATCATGTTGTGACAAATTTCACCTCGTTAAAAATATCATGTAGTGATATAAAACACCGCTCTCGCCAGACCGCTGTCGACCTTGAGCACGCACTGCGGCGTGTCATCGTCCAGCAAACTGGTCTCTTCGCTCAACGACGCCACCAACAGAAAGGCCGCTTCATGCCGATTCACCTCTGGCTGGACAAGCTGTTTGCGCCCAATGTATCCGTTGGTCGACGCGAACGTATTTTAAGCTGCATCGGCGCAGCGCTGGGTCTGTTCGCCACCGAATGGATCTGCCGTCAGGCACTGGGCAGCAGTGGCTTCTGGCTGATTGCACCGATGGGCGCTTCGGCGGTTTTACTGTTTGCCGCGCCAGCCAGCCCATTGGCTCAGCCAAGAGCCATCCTGATGGGCAACCTGGTTTCCGCACTGATCGGCGTGGCGGTAGCCACATACTGCGGGCATTCCGGCGTAGCCGCAGGGTTGGCTGTCTCCCTGTCTATTGCCGCCATGTTTTGGCTGGGTTGCCTGCATCCCCCCAGCGGCGCCGTGGCACTGTGCGCCGTATTCGGAGATCCCGCCATCACCGAACTAGGTTATGGATTTGCGATCTGGCCAGTCGCCATAAACTCGGTGCTGCTGCTGTTAAGTGCGTTGATTTTCAATGCATGTTGCGGGCGTCGTTATCCACATCAATCCTTTGATGCACACCCTCACCACACGCAAGATCCACTGCCGCAAGCTCGCTCAGGCCCTACCGTGGCGGATCTGGAAGCGGTGCTGGAAAAACGCGGCGAGCTACTTGATGTGGCCACAGAAGACCTAGTGGACGTACTCCTCAAAGCAGAACAGCGCGTGCAACAACGGCGTCTGGCCGGCATCCGCTGCGGCGACATCATGTCGCGCGATGTCATCACAACCCGCCCCGACGCTTTTGCACAAACAGTCTGGCAGCAACTGCGCGCGCATAAAATCAACAGCTTGCCAGTGATCGATGCCAATCAGCGCTTGCTTGGCCTTGTCTCTTTGCACGATATTTTCACCGCAACCGCGTTTATGGACGATGGCCATACCCAGCGCCGTCAGACCGTCAGCCAATGCATGAATACCACCCCCGTCAGCGTGAGCGCCCATCAAGCCATTGCAGATCTGGCCGGTTTGTTTTCGGATAGCGGCATGCATCATGTGCCGGTCGTCGATGAGCAAAATCGAGTGATCGGGATGCTATCGCAATCGGATTACGTCGGGGCATTACTGGCTGCGCTGGTGTAACCGTGCGATCCATGCCAATCCATTCTGCGCATTCTCACTAAAAAACTGCGCCGTTTGAAAACTTGAGGCTTGCACTTAGCGCATCGCTGAGCTAGTAATCAACCACTCACTCTTTAGCCGATGCCCGCCCCATGAATCCGCGTGCCAAACAACTCCCTGCCGACGAGCGCCGTGCCGTGACGATTGAAACCGTCATCGAACTGGCTGGCTCGCAAAACCCGAGCGAGATCACCACCGCCGCCATCGCCCAGCACATGCGCCTGACGCAAGGCGCGCTGTTTCGCCACTTTGCCAGCAAAGAGGCGATCTGGCAGGCGGTGATGGAATGGGTGGCGGATCGTTTGCTGGCGCGAATTGACCGCGCGGCAGACGGTATTGCGTCGCCAATGGCGGCGCTGCAGGCGATGTTTCTGTGCCATGTTGAATTCATCGTCGCGCATCCGGGGGTGCCGCGCCTGATGTT